>CAZDSM010000210.1:0-11637 GCA_964508205.1 Candidatus Hydrothermarchaeota archaeon
CGTCGTCCAGCTTATACCTGTCCTTTAGCAACAACTCCCAAACGCGCTCCTCATCCAGCTCCCGGCATCTGAGGACGAGCATCAGGTTTTTAGTGTCTATCTCGGGCCCTATCAATTTCTTCACGAGCTTCTTGTCCCGCCCTGGGAGATTTTTAGCGCTGCTTATTATGTTAGAGTAAACGTAGTCGTCGAGGGCTGCGATAAAGGCCAAGGGGGTCTTGTCCTGATTGAACCTTAACAGGCCTTTCTGGAGGGACTCGTAGTACTCGGTATCCCTCATGGACTCCACGAACTCCTCCACCGTCTCGGTCTCAAGCATCTTCGCGAGCCTCAGCTTGGTTATCCTGCCGAAGGGCATTAATGAGTGCTCCTCGGCCTTCTCCCTCGGAACTCCAAGGACCTTCATCAACGCGAGGGTCTTGACAGCGCTGATCTCGAATCTCGTCCCGATTTTCTCTATGAACTTCCTCGTCGCCCCTCCCACAGAGGTTAGGATTTTCTCGTAATCCCTGAGGAGGCTCCGGGTAAGGACCTCCTCCACATCCCTGAGGCCTGGAGACGGAATCTTCCCGAGCTCTTTGCCGTAGCCGGTGTCCTTTAAAACCGATATCACATCCTCAGCCGACGTGGTCTCGATTAGGGACTTGACCTCGCCTTCATCGAGCAGATGGGATCTCATGGCCCCTATGCGAGCGCTTACGAAGGCATAAGTAGCTACAGACATTTTATCACGAAAAAATCTCCATGACCATTTAAGTATTTTTTGGGGGAACTATCAGGATCCCTTCCATCTCATCCACGTAGTTCGAGAGCTTCAGCAGAGACACGATGTCCTTCATGCTGCCAGCCTACAGCAGGGCACGGAACTCCTCGGCTCTGATGAACCCCAGATCTCATGGTCCCTATCCTCACCCTGGGGAAGGCGTGCATCGCTACCGCCAGGTTCAAACTATTCTCGTCTCCTTTTCAAGGTCACCCTTGCCGCTCCGAAGAACACGAGGATTATGGCGATGCCAGCGCCAAAGCCCAGGAGCGGCAGGTCAAAGGGCACCACTCCCGATTTGGATAATCGTAAGAATTTCCCTACCACCGCTAAGGATAGGACGATGATGCTTATGTTGACGAGGGCGAAAAAAGAAATCGCAAGGGCCAATTTCTTCTCCATGGGTATCCAGCCTATCTCCAACCTTTCTTTGATTCCTCCTTGCTGTAATCCTGCATTGTCTTGTAATACCTGAAGACGCATCGCTTCGCCACGTCCCGGGCGGTTATCATGCCCACTAATTCGCCGTTCTCCATAACCGGCAGCCTGCGGATGTGGTGGATATTGAAGAGTTCGCTGGCCTTTTGTATGGTGGCATTGGAGTCGATGGTGTAGCGCAGCTCTGTCATTGTATCTTTAACCGTCGTCCTCTTAGGGCTGAGCTCCTTGGATATGACCTTGAATAGTATGTCTCTCTCGGTGACTATGCCGTAGTCTAAGTCGTTGACCTTAACCAAGACAGAGCCTATGTTCTTGTCCCGCATCAGCTTAGAAGCCTCAAGGACAGACGTAGTCGGCTTCACGATGGTAGTTTCATGCATTATCTCCTTGACACTCATCTTATCCTCCAATTGAAATTAAGGCATTATACAATAAATAAATTATCCTATTATCTTTCTCATCTGCTTGATGTTCATGAGGGCGCTTATCGCCTTGGTCTCTGTCTTCACTCCCAGCTCCTCAATCGCTGCTAGGGCATTTATCCCACCAACTATGGCTACTCCGACTCTGCCCTTTTCCACTGGCACAGAGAGCAGCGGCCTATTAACCTCGCCAACTTCGAGGACCGCTGAGAAGCCTATCTCTACCAGCATCTCCAGGAGGGTCTCAGCCCCCTCTCTAGCAACCGCCGGTATCTCCCGGAAGTTCACTAGGATCTTACCCGAGCCCGTCTTCACCACCTTATTCACAGAGGTCATTCCCCTCGCCATGAACACCTCAAGGGGGTCAAGGGTGGAGCCCCTGTAGGCTATTACATCCGTGAACCTCAGTGCCTTGCCCTTTTGAACTTGCACTATGCCCCCATATTTGGGGTGAGTAGGTATCCCGGCCTTCAGTAGCAGCCCATCGATGGTTATGCTGCACGCTGTCGCGAGCCCTATGCACCCCTTTGGCACTACCACTCCCTCAACCTCCTCCCCCTCGTCGAGGATGCCCACATACGGCGACACTGCCAATCCGGCGAGGAATACCTTTTTTATCGTTTCCAGTGCCCTGTCGGACTCGTTCTTGTCGATGTAGCTGAGGTTGATAATAATCTCCCCATCCATTTTCGCGAGGTCGAAGGTCGTCTTATAGGCCAGGGACTCTATCTTCGACATTATGAAGCCGACCCTGTCAAAAACAGCCGCGTTCTCCAGCTCTTCGCGGCCCTTCTTGGTTATGATGCGTCCGAGATATCCCTGGTTTCGCGTCAACCCCTTGTCATCCAGCAAGTGTAGGTAATACCTCACACCCCTCTCGCCTATGAAGAACCCGGCCTTCTCAAGCCCCCGGGCGATAATCCTCGCGCCAATGGGGTTCTCCGCGTGACTCAGGATTCGCAATATCTCGGTCTGCTTCCTCTCGGCCTCAAAGTCGGGCATCGGAAGTAGATATCCTACTTATCCTATTTAAAATATATTAAGAATGCAGTAGATTGGAAATGTACAATTTCACCGGGACTAAAGGGCATTGTAAAATTTCACCTTTTCAATTAATGACCACATATTTGATCATATCAAATGCTAATAGTAGAAGTTGGAAATGTAGATTGTTTGTGTTAGAAGTGCTGCATCTTTTAGCAGAGAAAAATAACTTATTTTTTAATCTTCACTTCGAGCCAGTCCCCGATTACGGTGCCGGCTACGAACATCAGGGTCAGGAATCCTATGCCTATTATGGAGCCGATTAAGGTTGTGCCAAAGGCCATGAAGCCGCCTATGAACATGCTCAGAACCGCGAAGACTATGCCGACGAGGACGCCTATCTTCAGCCCCTTCCTCAGCATCTTCCCCCTGGCTTCTTTTCCGGAGTTAACGTATCCATAGAGTATCCCGGCGATAAAAGCCAACACATCCAAAAGGGCCATGACCAGTAATCTAAATGGAACTACTATAAAACCTTTTAGAAATTTATTTACATGTCCACGCTAATTTTAAATCATGAGATTTAGATGCACGGTTTGTAACTGGGTTTATGATGAGGGCAAGGAAGGGAAAAATTTTGCTGACCTGCCGGCGAGCTATGCTTGCCCTGTCTGCGGCGCTCTGAAGAATGTCTTTGTGCCAGAGGAAAAGGTAGAGACAGAGGTATCGACGACTGTGGCGGATAAAATAGTCGAGCAGCTCGCTGCCGTTGGAGTGGAGCGCATATACGGCATACCCGGGGAATCCAATCTACCCCTGGTAGAGGCGATAAGGAAAAATGAGAAAGTGGAGTTCATCTTAACGAGGCATGAGGCGACAGCTGCCTTCATGGCATCAGCCCACGGCAAGCTGACAGGGGAGCTGGGGGTATGCCTTTCCATAGCCGGTCCAGGGACTACCAATTTAATCACGGGTTTAATCGATGCCGCCACCGATGGGGCTCCTGTACTGGCGCTTACAGGCCAGGTGCCCCAGCTCTACCTGGGCAGCGAGTACCTGCAGGAGATAGATCAGATAGAGCTTTTCAGGCCCTTCACGGTTTTTAGCGAGACTATAGCCAAGGCGTCCCAGGCAATAATGCTGACCTCCATGGCCGTGAAAAAGGCCTATTCGAAAATGGGAGTGGCGCATCTGAGTTTGCCCACAGATGTTCTGGCGGAGGGATTGGAAGAGGGGATATGGAAACCAGGGGAGCATGTCTTCAAGCCTGAGAGCGTGCCAAGAGACGAGGATTTGAGGAAGGCGGCGAAGCTCATAGATGCCAGCAGTAGGCCGGTGATTCTAGGGGGATGGGGGATTAGGAATGCCGGCAAGGAGGTTCTCAGGTTCGCGGAGAAAATTTCCGCCCCCATAGTAACCACTTCCCGCGCTAAAGGTGCGGTACCGGAAACCAGAGAGAACGTCCTTGGTGTAATCGGCGCCATCGGCATGCCCAACGCTGCTAGGGCGCTAGTAGATAGCGACCTACTCATCGTCTTGGGCTCGGGTTTTCGCCAGAGAAATCTCCTCCCAGAGATACCGGTTATCCAGGTGGACGTGGACGGCGTTAAGCTGGGGAGGAGCTTCCCGGTAAAGGTGGGCTTGGTCGGTGATGCGAGGATGACTGTCATGGAGCTCATGAGGAGGGTTTCAAAGAAGAAAAGGGATGAGGAGTTCTTTAGGAGGATCGCGAAGATCAAGAAAGCTCATTTCCGGGAGGTAGAGAAGGACTCGAAGAACATGGCTTCACCCATATCCCCGGGCTTTGTCGTGCAGGCGATTAAAAGGCACGTGAAGAAGAAGGCCCTCATCTGCGTAGATGTGGGCGATCACACCTATTGGTTCTACAAGAAATACGTGTGTGATGGGGAGGAGACGCTGCTCTCAGCGAACATGGCTAGCATGGCTTTCGCATTACCCGCAGCCCTGTCGGCGCAGTACATCTATCCGAAGAGGCAGGTGGTATGCGTCACTGGAGACGGAGGCTTCGCCATGGTCATGGCAGACTTCACAACAGCTGTTTACAATGAGCTCCCGATAAAGGTGGTCGTGTTCAACGACGGCAAACTCAAGAACATCACCAAAGAGCAGGCCACCCACAATTATCCCGAGTACGGCGTTAAATTTATAAACCCTGACTTCGCCGCCTATGCCGAGTCATGCGGCGGCCTCGGAATAAAGGTGGAGAGCCCTGAAAAGCTGGACGATGCCCTGAAGGAAGCCTTTGCATCCGGTAAGCCAGCGATAGTCGATGTCCACGTTAGCCCTGAGAAAATGGCACCTGCAACTGTAAGGGTGCCGAAAGAGTGAATCACCGCCTTAAATCCTTGAAGCTCCCCTGAGCAAACTGTTCGAGGTCGAACTGCGCCCTCCAAACTTCTCTGCACCCACAGCTCAGCTCCAGCAGCCGTTCCAGGTGCTCGTCCTTCTGCGTAGCAGAGAAATCAACTATAGCTTTATAGACCTCGCTATCGCATTTCCCGCAGTTGTGGGCCCCCCGTACCTTACCTGCGCCTGTGGGATGACATAGCAGGGGCGCGCTTATTTTCTCCCTGCATCTACTGAGGATTTCCACAAGACTCCAAAGCCAGGGCGGCGAATATTCGCGGCGCTTCCAGAGGTATTCGACGAAGGTATACCGGTGCACCGCGGCGGGGTTGAAGGATACTCGTGAAGCCCCCAGCTTAATAGCATCAATGGCTGAGGTGACGGCGTCTTCAACGGCTCCCCTCTCGCTCAGGAAAGGCGGTTTCACCAGGAGGTAGGCTTTCACACCTACACCGCTGGCCCTGCACAACTTCGCTACTTTTTTGAAATCATCAAGGGTGAAGCCCTTGTTGATGCAGCTCTCGCGGATGTAATCGCTGCTCGTTTCCAAGCCGATGCCGACTTCTAGCTCCGCCTTCAGCGCCCCCTTAGCCATGTCCAGAGTGTCTTTCCTAAGGAACTCAGGCCGCGACTCCACCTGAACCCGTTTCACGGCTTTTTTATTGATTGCCGCGAATAATCTCTCGATCATCGATGCTTTGAGCTCCCTGTAATCAAAGAAGCTCCCGGAGTTGAATATCTTCAGGTACTCTACCTCTCCGAGTTTCTCCAAGGCATCGGTGAACTGGTTGTAAAGAGCTTTCTGGGGAATGTCAGCGGAGTCGTAAACATAGCCGCACATGGCGCAGCCCCCTGCGAGTCCCCAGACGCATCCGCGGGTGGGCAGGATGACAACCCCTGCCCCCACCTCCCCGTCGAGATAATCTCGCTCCCGCCAGTAAACTACTTTCTCCCTGCCCTGGGTCTTGAGGAATCCCTGCTCTCTCAGGGATTTTATGGTTTCGATCAGCACTTTCATGTCAGAGTCCTCTCTATCTTCGCTTTCAGTTCCGTGAACCCCTGCCCAAACTTCGCTGATAAAACGATTCCGTTTATGAGCTTTTCTTTGCGGACATTCTCAACCAAATCGGCCTTGTTGAGGACGTAAATCGTGGGCACGCTGTTGGCGCCTATCTTGACCAGGGTCTTCTCACATATCTCGCACTTGCGGTTGAACTCAGCCAACGGCTCGGAGACGTCGAGGATGAGAAGGAGTAGGTCCGAGTTCACCACTTCCTCCAGGGTAGCTCTGAAGGCGTAGATCAGCTCATGGGGCAGGTTGCGAATAAAGCCGAGGGTATCGTTGATAATGACCTTTCTATCCCCGAGGTAGACGCTCGCGGCCTTCGGGCTCAGGGTGGTGAAGAGCTCGTCCCTCACTGGCTTTTCGGCGTTCGTGAGGCGGTTGAGGATTGTGGTTTTGCCCACGTTCGTGTACCCCACGAGGGAAACTACCATGCTCTTTTCCCTCCTCCGCTTTCCCTGGGCCTCGACTCTCTTATCGAACTTCTCAAGCTTATCATCGATTTTCTTTATTCTCTTGTGGATCGCTGCGATGGTAGAGTTGATAATGTACTCACCGCTGCTCCCGAAGCCCGGGTGATCCTCGCGTACGCGCCTGCCCATGAACATCTTGATATAAGGGAGCTTCCGCTTCAGCCTCGCTAGTTCTATCTGCAGCTTCGCCTCCCGGCTTTGGGCATGTTTTTCAAAGACGTTCAGGATGAGGTCGAACTTGTCGATGACTGGCACTCTGAACTCCCCTTCCAGGCTCATAACCTGTCTTGATGTAAGGTAGTTCTCGAGAACTACGAGTTCAACACCCTCTTGCTGGACGAACTTCTCAATCTCCCGGACCTTCCCTTGGCCGAGTAAAAACCTCGCCCTGGGCTTAGCTGCCTGACTAAAGGTCTTCAAGATGTCATACCCAGCGGTTCTTGCAAGCTTCTCGGTCTCCCCGCACCTCTCCTCGAACTCCTCCCCCCGAAGCATCGCGATTACAGCCCTCATCTCCTGTGCCTCAGTTTTAACGCTAGACCTTTCTCCGCTCTCATCATTTCAATACCGTTGAGCAGGGCTTTACCCACTCCAACCACCTCACCCCCATAAATAACGATAACCTCGTCCCCAGGCCTTATCTCCTCTCCGGCCTTCTCAACGCCGACGCAGAAGACGCTGCCAGTCTTTGGTTCAAAGGAGATATCGACCAAGTATTTTCCATGCTTTGCTAGCACCTCACCGCCCCGAAGGGTGAGAGCTAAGAGCCCGTCCGCCGGATTTATTGCGGCCACCTGCTCTCCCATGTAAAATAACTGGTATCTTTTAATCTCCGCACCCTTTGGAAGCAGATGTTCCCCTGCTCCAAGGCCAAACTGATACTCGCAGACCCGCCTGGCTTCGCCGACTTTATCAATCCATGTGGCGCTTTCATCCGCAAGGAGCTTGGATATCCGCTCGCTGAGGTGCTCCAGGGAGTCCTTTGACAAAATCCCCTCCTTCCCTGGCTCGACCCCTGCCGAAGCGCATATCTCACGGTACGCGCCGCCAACATGGGCAATGGCCTTCGTCCCCGCTTTCGCTAAGTAACGCGTGAGCTGCTCAACCGCCGCTGCCTTCTCATCCCTTGTCCAGTGCCCTGTGACTGGGATGTCGTAGCGGGAAGCCGGGTACACCCATTCCAGCTCCCTGGGAACTATTCCCATGGGCGAGGTTATCGACACCTCATGGATCAAGCCTAGCTTATTCTTCGCGCCTTTCCTAATATATTTCCGGAAGAGCATGTGCGACCTTGACTTATGGTATGGCTTCCTCGCTGAGCATGGGAGTATAATACTGAGCTTCTTGCCCTCGGGCGGAGTGTATCTTTCCTCCAATCTTCGCTGCCATCTTTTTACTTCAGGTCTGCTGTAGGATTCCTGGGATATGAGCCTCATCGTCGACCTTGAAGCTATCGGCGTGTACCTCTCCAGATAATCGCTTTTCTCATGGTCGAGAATTCGCAATAGAGCCATTGCCCCAGCATCATAGCCAGATTTCTCCTCCACCAGCTCCCTGAGCCTGTCCTCTATCATGGCTTCTCTGATTTCCGAAACAATCCCCCTGATGAAGTTTAGGTTGTGCTCCAACAGCGCCTTGAGGTTTTCAACCACTTCCTCCGCAGGCCGCCCCAGGCATGCCCTGCAGTAGCAGGTTGCTCTGCTTATCTCACCAATCTTAAAACCCCTTGGCGTGAGAAACTCCCTCTTCGCAGCCCTTAAAATAGCCTCCATGGAATCAAAGAAATCAACTCCCATGTAAGCCAGCACCGGAAGAAGGGCTGGCGGTGCGAAGGGAAAGTAAAGGGCAGTATTTGGTGACGCTGTTTCCCTGATTAGTGGCACTACCTCGGCCAATAGACGCGGTTTCATCGCCAACCTCTGCCCGTTGGCAATAGCTAGCAGGGGCCTGTCGCTTAATTTCTCTGCACAACTCTCAACCAGCTCAGGAAATTTTGCCCCAGTTATAACCGCTCCATGCTCAGGATATTTTCGGGCGATTTTGAGGGTTTCTTTCGCTGCTTCCTCGGCCATCCTTCTGGGTACGTCATGGCGCATGGGAAAATCGGGCAGTATCCCAAATTTTGAAGGGTTAATTTTTCTTTTTTCAAAGAATCCGTAGTCATAAATTATGGGTTTCTTCTTGGTCCGTGAATTTGAGCCAGCAAGATAGATGTCGTACTTGCCGGGATAACTTGGAAAATGAAAGAAGTTGGGGGTGGTTATATCTTTATCGTCCAGGTGAAACTTCCCCAGCCTTCCAGGGCCACTGTGCTTGAGTATCTCCATAGGGGATAAGTTTTATCTGAGGGTTTATTATGTTATTGCGCCTAGGCTATACCTATCTCCTCGTCGGTCAAGTAGCACGCCGGGTCAGGGGCCCAGACGTCGCCGTACACCGCATCTGCCCGGACGCGGAAGTTGCCATTGCATATTTCAAGGTACTTGCAGGCACTGCAGCGTCCTTTCAACAGGGGCTTCCGATTCTTCAGGCCCGCCATGAGGGGGTCACTAGTGTCCATCCATATCTCGGAGAACCTGCGCTCCCTGACGTTTCCGAAGGAGTAGTGCCACCAGAACTGGTCAGCGTGGACGTTGCCCAGGTTATCGATGTTTCCTATGGCTATGCCCGAGTTGTTACCACCATTCCAGCGCAGTAGCTCGTAAACATCCTTCGCCCGCTCGGGCTGCTCCTCCTTGAGAACGAGGTACAGGTAAACGGCATCTGCGTGATTGTCAACAGTGAGGATTTCGGTATCGTTGGCATCGCAGAAGAGGCTGTAGGTCGTGTCCAGGATTAGGTCCACTACTTCTCGGGTAGTTTTAGGATCTAAGTCTTCGTCTATCATCTTACCTCCCCTGCCAGAGTAAACGAGGTGGTAGAAACATGCACGCTTTATCTTCTCTTCATCGATGACCTCGAAAATCTCTGGTAAATCGCGGTAATTGTGCTTGGTCATGGTGAAACGTAGCCCTGCTTTAACCCCCTCCTTAGTGCAGTTCCTAATTCCCTCAAAGGCATCCTCGAAGGCCCCATTGACGCCCCTGAATGTATCGTTTGTCGCTTCCATGCCGTCGAGGCTGATGCCAATATAAGAGAATTTAGCCTCCTTTATCTTCTGAGCGATCTTCGGAGTTATCAGGGTGCCGTTGGTGCTTATAACGGTTCTAATCCCCTTGCCAGCGGCGTATTTTCCGAGTTCGAAGAGATCCTTCCTCATTAAGGGTTCGCCCCCGGAGAAAAGCAGCACTGGTACGCCAAAGGCTGCGAGGTCGTCGATTATGGCTGTGCCCTCCTTAGTCGTGAGCTCCCCTTCAAAGTCCCTGTTTTCAGCGCCGGCGTAGCAGTGTCTGCAGCGCAGGTTGCACTTTCGCGTGATGTTCCAAACAACGATGGGCTTCTTGTCCTTGGAGAACTGCAAAAGCCCAGGGGGCATCTTGGAGCTATCTCTGCCATAGCGCAGCGCGTCTCCGGTTGAAACCATTCCGCATAGCAGTTTGCTGAACCCTATCATGTTAATCCCTGAATCACTCGTATCGTTTGTAGGTTTTTTTGTATTCCCTGCTGCTGTAGAGCATCAGGTAGTCTTTGATTCCCACTGCTCTGGAGAGCTTCTCAACCAGTTTTTCAACGCTTTCTTTGTCGTAGCCGTGGATCATGGTATACAGGTTGTACTCCCATTTCCCAGGCATGAGGGGGCGCTCGTAGCAGTGGGTGACTTCTTCATAGCTCGCGAGTCTATTGCCGACTTCCTCAACCTTTTCCCTAGGAACCCTCCAGGCTATCAGCGGATTGGCTTTTATTCCCAGCTTTCTGTGCCGCATAGAGGCGCTGAACCTTCGAACAACACCGCTGTCAACCATTTTCTGCACCCGCTCTATTACTTCTCCTTCGCGTATGCCGAGTTTCTCGGCTACGGTCAAGAAGGGCCGCAATACCAATGGGACATTGTCTTGCATTATCCTGAGTATTGCCGCATCCGTTTCGTCCAGCTTCATAAGCATCACTTGATATCGAACTTCACGTTGATCTTGAATTTTCTCAGCACAGGAAGGTTGAGCATGTCCTCATACCCCCCATCCCGCCGGATTTTATCAAGGTTCTTCTCCAGTTCATCCTTGCTCCTGGCGATGATCGTAAACCAGAGGTTGTACTCATGCTCCCTTGCGTAGTTGTGGGTGACATTGGGGTACGTGTTGAGTTTTGCCGCTATCTCATCGCGCTTTCCCCTCGCCACTTTCATGGCTACGAGAGTGCTGGCGTAGCCCACCTTCTTTGAGTCGATGCGAAGGCCGAATTTACGGATTAACCCTTCATCGATTAATTTCCTGATTCTGGTGAAGAGCTCTTCCTCGGTGATGTTCGCTTTTTGCGCTACGCCCTGGAAGGGGCGCTCGACGATGGGCAGGTTTCCCTGGAGCTCCTTTAGTATCACCTTATCTACTGCCTCCAAGATTGTCATGGTTAATACGTTGTGATTAATTGAAAACTTAACAATGGAAAGATGATAGCGATAGCCACGTCCTCCATGAGGTTTTACTACGGAATAGTTGAGGAGCTGAGGAAGCGCGGGTTGGAATTTCTCAGCCTGAAAGTCGGCGAGGAGATACCGTCAAGGGTGGCCGTAGTGCTAACAACGCCTGAGGAAAAGTCATTGATTGATTTTCCGAGAATCATAACCGGTGTTGATTTAAACTTGGCGGCTGAGGAGGCAGTGCGAGTCTCCAGGGGTTTCAAGGAAAAGCACGGAACGATAATCATAGGCATCGACCCCGGGAGAAGGCCGGGTATAGCTGTGCTGGCGGAGAACAGGACAGTGGATTCCTTTATCACACCTGCGCCAGAGGATGTTAAAGGTATAATAAATAAGGTAATGAAGGTTCACCTGCCCGGGGGAGTTGTGGTGCGCATCGGGAGCGGGGGCGGAGTCTACCGAAGACGAATCTTGAAACATCTCGGGGAGGTTCAAGGCATAACCGTTGAAATAGTGGATGAGCACTCGACCTCGAGGAATACTCCCCAAGGAGGCTTTCAACCTCGCAGCGATGCCAGCGCTGCTTTAAATATCGCATTAAAAAAAGGCAC
>CAZDSM010000211.1:0-2427 GCA_964508205.1 Candidatus Hydrothermarchaeota archaeon
ACAACCCACTAGAAGCGTGCATGCCATAGCTCTCGCGGTAATTCACGGTTATCCAGTGACCGTAGAGCTTGGCTATGCCGTAGGGACTCCGGGGGTAGAAAGGAGTATTCTCATTCTGAGACGATTCTTCGGTAAGGCCAAACATCTCACTACTCGAGGCTTGGTAAAATCTGATAGAGCTGTCTACCCGCCGAATGGCTTCCAGCAACCTTACTACACCGAGGCCCGTTACTTCTCCTGTAAGCACTGGCTGTTGCCAAGAGGTCGGGACAAAGGATTGGGCCGCCAAGTTGTACACTTCCTCTGGTTTGGCTGTCTCAACGACGTTTAATAAAGAGGTCTGATCCGTTAAATCTCCCTCGATTAAATGAATATCATCCAATAGATGCTCTATTCTTTCAAAGTTGGGAATGCTTAACCGCCTTACCAACCCATATACAGCGTATTTCTTTTTTAAGAGGAATTCGGCAAGGTAAGAGCCGTCTTGACCGGTAATCCCAGTTATTAAAGCTGTTTTTCCCATATTCTTACACCCCAAGTTCTTCGAGCCTAATCGCGACGAGTTTGATTTGGGCCCTCAAGTATAAAACCGTTTTCAATTTTGTATATCTCGAGGACGAAGGGACGGGAGGAGAAGAATCTAGTTTCAGTTATATATCTCGCTTTCTTTATCAACTTTGCGTTGGATTCAGCGGCTAATTTCTCGGTGATCTTGCTCGGTCCTTCTTCGACAGGACTTGGTTTTTCAAAACGTTTGTGTATTATGTAGGTTTTGTCGTCGAAGTACGTGGATATGTTCTGAGTTCTGCTGTCCAGAAATCTTCTATCCCCAAAAGGCTCTATTATGTACCTTATTACATCCATTTCTCCAATGAGGAGGGCATTAAGCTCGGTGCTGGAATATATCTCCCCAGATACAGAGCGCTGAATCTCCAATCGCTCCTTTTGAATACTAAGGATGAATATCCCACCAGATATCAGTATTAAAACTGCACCATACAGGACCATACTTCTCGGAAGATTTAATCTTTTTACGAGCCTTTCATAGAATGGAATATATGTTAGCAGGAATAATGGCATTATCGGCAGGAAATACCTCGTGAGGGTGCTTGGGTCTAAATTGAACCCCCAGCCGCTCTGGTACCTGGCGCTGAAGAAAGCGAAGAAAATAACAACGGCAATGATAACCTCCCTCCGTCCAGTCCCTCTGTAAAAGAAAGGCGCCAGTAGCATGAGGGGGTATACGAGTAGAAGGCGGAAGGATGCGAAGGGGATATACTCCTTGTAGTAACTCAGCGAAAAAGTACTCAGAGGAATTGCTTGCTCTAACGTGTATTTCCCTTCGAATGAGACGTTCGGAACATCGTAGGCATAAGCCGTGGTGAACCAGCCCCCATAGTAAGTTTGATTCAGGGCGAGGATCAAAAGAGCGAAGGGCAGAAACCCCAGCAGGATATAACCCAACCTAGGGCGATCCTTTATGAGGGAGACCATGGCAAAAGGCAGGAATGCAAGAAGATTGGTATACTTTAGGAGACACGCGAATCCGAAAAGCGCTCCGGAAATCAAGTGCCGCCTTCTCTCCTTTGCGATATAAAAATAAAAGCCCGTCAAGATGAACAGGGCAGAATGAAAATCAGGGAAAAGGGTGGTGCCGTAGTAAAAGAAATAGGGGAAAAAGAGGTATAGAAGGACGTTGTTCGGATTTTTACCTAATCTTGAAAGAACCTTATAAAACACCAGGGTTGCAAGAAGATGAGCGGCTAAACCTGATAAGAAAACCGCATTCCAGCCGAAAAAGGTAAAGGGTAGCAGGAGCACCGGCATTCCGAAGGAATATGGCACGTATCCACGACCGTTGTAAACAAATCCGTACCTATAAAAAGGGTCTTTGACCTCAAAGGAGCCTTGCTGGATCAAATACGCTGACCTTATGTAATTGTTCTCGTCTAGTGTCGTGTAAAAGGGCGGATAGAAGTAAAGGAAGAATAATATATACGCGGCTACAGATGCCATGATTAATCTATTAACCATGTTAGGGAGTAAAGTAACAGGATTTAAAAATCTATTGTGCCGGTGTCAGGGGTTTGTGACTGATAAGGGGGTGAAATGTGCGGTATAGCGGGATTCGCAGGATTTGAAGATACGGTCGTTCTGAAGCGAATGTGCGATGTGATCGAGCATCGCGGACCCAATGATATCGGAATATATTCCGACAAAAACATTGGCCTGGGCAATCGGCGCCTGAGCATTATCGACCTCGCTGGGGGTCATCAGCCAGTGCACAACGAGGATGAGAGTGTTTGGATCACCTATAACGGGGAGATATATAATTATAGGGGGTTGCGGGGGGAGTTGGAGAAAAGGGGCCACCACTTCTATACTAACACGGATACCGAGACGATTGTACACGCCTATGAGGAGTAC
>CAZDSM010000212.1:0-1657 GCA_964508205.1 Candidatus Hydrothermarchaeota archaeon
AGGCTGTGAATTCATCCTTTCCCTCCCGGCGCGTCTCCCGTTTGTAAGCCTCCAAAGCCTTATCAAACTCAGCCTTGTCAAACATCGTATAGTTTTTTTAAAGGTTAGTAAGATAAAAGTTTCTATTTAGCTCTGTTGAAAAGAATTAGTAAAAATGGCAACTAAAAATAAAATAAAGGAAGCATATGATTCCATCGCCTATGACTACGATGACTACATGGAAAAGACAAACCACGCAAAGGCGCAAAGGGAGATAATCGAATTATTACACGAGGAAATATGGGGTAGTGTACTTGATATTGGGACTGGAACAGGTATTATTGCTGCAAGTATAGCCAGGAAAATCCCTGATTCAGAAGTAACCGCCATCGATATCTCCGAGAGAATGATTGAACAAGGCAAGAGAAATACCCGGAGGGCTGGAGTAGATGTGAATTTTTATGTTGATGATATTGAAGGACTACTTTTTCCTGACAACAGTTTTGACGTTGTAATTTGCTGCCTAGGGATGCTATGGTTCATCGATAAGGAGGAAGCACTGAAAGAAATGATGAGGGTTTGCAAAATGGGGGGTAAAATAATCCTTATAGAAGAAAAAGGGGAGACTTTAAGGTCAAAGATTGGCACTAAAAAACCCCTATTCAATGAAAGATTCCTGAGGGTTTTCTTGAAAATTGAGGAATTGGAAACTCCTATATCCCTTGGTGAAATTGAAGAAAAAATGAATAAATTGAGTTATGAGTTAACAAAAAAAGTTGACGTAGAAATAGACAAAAACCATGGTTTTATAGGAATGGTCTTTGAAGCTTAACTCCCTACCTCACCTTCCCCCCCTGATACTTGCCCTCGTAGTTCGTCGCCTCGCCTTTGACCTCGGAAAACACGATTTGGCATATCCTAGAGCCTCTTTCAAGGGCGAACTCATGGTCTGACTCATTTCTAATTCCAAGGGTAAGTATCCCCCTGTATCCCGGGTCCACTACAGCTGTTCGCAGCGATACGCCGCACCTGAAAAGAGTTGAGCGGGGCAAAATAAAAGCGACCAAGTCCCTGGGCATGTTGACCCTCTCCTTGGTGGTGCAGAGATAATATTTACCAGGGGCGAGGCAGTAGACCCCTACATTGTGTTCGTCCAGTTCTGGTAAGCTTCTGCTCTCTCTACTTAATTCGGCACTGGACTTGATCTCGTAGAGCTTATCCATCTCCAAGTCAACCCCAGCACCCTGGACGTTTGAGGGGTCGCAGTTCTGCAGGAGGGCATCCTCTTCTATACTTTTGAGGATCTCCGCCTTGCCCAAGTACATCCCGACCTCATAAGTGGGGTTTTATCTTCCCCTCGATGTGATCCCTGGGCACGGCGCCGACGATGCGCTCAACGGCTTTTCCACCCTTGAACAAGATCAATGTGGGGACGCTCATCACCTGTAACTGGGTCGCTGTTCTCTGGTTCTCATCTATGTTGAGTTTTCCAATAACGAGTTTGCCGTTATAGTCAGCGGACATTGCATCGAGGACTGGAGCTACCATGTGACAGGGCTGACACCACTCAGCGAAGAAGTCCACCAGTACCAGCGGATTTTCATCAACCACACTCTGGAAATTAGCGTCAGTCAAATGCACAGGTCCGTTTGACACAACCTTACCTTCCTCCTTCTCC
>CAZDSM010000213.1:0-4611 GCA_964508205.1 Candidatus Hydrothermarchaeota archaeon
TAGAGTATTCCCCTAGGCTCAAGTTGGCCTTCACAACCCTGTGGCATGGGATAATTATTGGGTAGGGGTTCTTCGCCAAGGCGTTGCCCACTGCTCTAGCAGCTTTTTCCTTGCCAATTGCTCTTGCCACTTCGCCGTAAGCCGCCACCTTGCCACGGGGTATCTGGGCCACCTTCTCCAGAACCCTTCTGTCAAATTCGCTCAAGGACATCTACTCAACTCCTCAGCTTAGATGCTGTGCCAGCTACGAAAAAGGCAGCTAGATACACCATCCCACCCACTATCAGGGAGGCGGAGTAGCCGTAAGTGAAGGCTATAGCCATGGCGAAGAGCGACCCAAGGATAAATCCGGCTCCGTTAAAGCCGTGAAATCTCAGCTCCAACTTATCACCTAACTTTTAAAAAGCTAACAGCCATTAATAAGCTTAGTGATATCCTTGCCGGCTATTGAAATAAAAAATATTACTAAAAGATTCGGCCCCAGCATTGCATTGCAGGACATCAATTTAACGGTTGATGCCGGGCAATTCTATGTCCTCCTCGGACCCAACGGTGCCGGGAAGACCACCCTCATCAAGGTGCTAAGTACTATTTTGAAGCCTACTTCGGGCAGAGTCCTCGTTAACGGCCACGACACGGTCAAGGAGGCAGCTGATGCAAAGAAAAGCATCGGCCTTGTGTCCCACAATCCCCTCCTCTATGAAGAGCTCACAGTCCTTGAAAACCTGAAGTTTTACGCAGGGCTTTTCGATGTCGATGCAGACCTGGGGGGGATAATGGATGAGCTGGGCCTTTCCCATGTGAAAGACCGGATGGTGGGGAAGCTGTCCAGGGGGATAAAGCAGCGCGCTGCCATTGCCAGAGCTTTGCTGCACAAACCTCGCATCCTCCTCCTCGACGAGCCCACCACAGGCCTAGACTTGAAGAGTAGGACTTTATTTTACACCTTGCTTCAGGAGTTGCGAGCAAAAGGTGCTACGATAGTAATGAGCACCCATTTGCTCGAGGAGGCAGCGAATTTATGCAGCGCAGGAGTAGTGCTCAACCGCGGAAGAATAGTGGGAGAAGTGGATTTGAGCAAAGGCGTAGAAGAAGCGGCTAGAATCCTGGGGGGATTAGCATGAGGAAGAGCTTGTTCTTGGCAAAAAAAGATTTGAAAATAGAGTTCATGAGTAGGCATACCTTGAACTTCATGTTCCTCTTCTCCTTCGTGGTCCTGCTCATGTTCAACTTTGCCTCGGACCCCTTCTCAGCGTCAGTTATAGATGTTGCCCCTGGCTTGCTCTGGTTTGTAATTATCTTCGCCGGCCTTTTAGGCCTCTCAAGGGCGTTCATAAAAGAGATGGAGTCCGGAACCCTTGAGGGGCTCAAATCAGCACCCATAAGCGGGAATGAAATCTTTCTGGGGAAGATAATCTACAACCTCGTCCTCGTGCTCATAATCGAGGTCATCGCATTCCTCCTTTTTGTCGTATTGTTCAACTACTCTATAGCTGGCAGCACCCTCGCGGCCTTTGCTGTCCTGACCATTGGAAGCATGGGTTTGGTCATAGTGGGCTCCTTTATCTCTGCCATCATACTAGGAGCTAGAAGCAGGGCGCTGGTGCTCCAAATAATCGCTCTGCCACTGCTCCTACCAGTGATAGTCCCGACCATTTTGGCTCTTCGGGAAGTTATGATCTATGGAAAATCTCTTTTCAATATACCTGAGATACGGCTCATATTAGGATATATTTTAATAATGACAACTTTGTCGTTATTACTATTCGAATACGTCATGGAGGAATAGTATGCGAGTTTACCTTTACCTGTCAACTCTCTACCTTATCATTATGCTCGGTATGTACAGGGCTCTCCTCGTCCTCGGGCCCCTCGACCCCTCGTTTCTGCGCTACGACGGCGATCCCCTGCAGGAGGGCTACAGGATATTCTTCTTCGCCATGCAGAACGCCCCCGTGGTTTACCTTGCCTTCTTGATCGTGCTCATAGGCAGCATCGCCTATTTAAAAACCCGCGATAGCAAGTGGGATGTCCTCGCTTCAAGCTCTGCCAAGATAGGCATAGTCTTCACAACCATGCTGCTCATAAGCGGAGCGATATTTTCAAACCTCGCCTGGGGGGCTTACTGGAACTTGGACCCAAGACAGACAACCTCGCTTTTCCTGTGGTTCATATTAGCTGCTTATCTCACCCTGCGCTCGGCCATCGAGAACCCTGAAACCAGGGCGAGGATGAGTGCGGTGCTGGGAATCTTCGGCTTCGCGGGCGTCCCATTAACGCACATCTCAGCCACGGTTTGGGTTTCCAATCACCCCCAAATCTACAACCGCGCCTCGGAGGCGGGGTTCTCCCTGGGCAGGGAAGAGCTCATCACTTTCGCGCTTATGGTTATAGGGGCGATAATGCTCTACGCATATCTCACCTGGCTTACAGTTAGAATTAAAAATTTAAAGAGGTTGAAAAATGAAGGACTTTGAGAGTGTATTCATCGTAGTTGCCCTGCTGTGGACGGCCTTTATAACCTACGCCGTCTATCTGCATGTAAAATTAAGGAGGCTGGAAGAGGGGGGGAAATGAACAAGAAAACAAAGGTCGCCATAGGCGTAGCAGTTGTCTTATTGGGTCTCTGGATGAGCGTCAGCGCCATCGGGGACTTCCTTAACCCGATAAAGTTCGTGAGCGAGGTAACCGCGCAGCCTGAGAATTACCTTAACCGCAACGTTCAGGTGGCAGGGCTGATAGTCCAGGAGAGCCTCCAGAAGAGAAGTGAGCCTAACTCCTATGTCTTCGAACTTACCGACGGCAACGCAACGATTAAGGTGGAGTACTCCGGCTCAGTGCCAGTGCCCAAGGTCAAGCCAGGGGTAGGCGTGACCGTAATCGGAGTGCTCACGTCAGAGGACACCCTTAAGTCCAATAAAATCCTCTTGAAATGCCCGTCCAAGTACCAGGAAGAACTCACCAAGGCTTATTATAGGGAGCAGAACCTCAGTTACGCCGGCGGGGCCTACTGAGCATGAAAGTCATTATCATGGGGGGGCTGGGGCCCTGGGCAAGATCTTGAAAGGGGAAAGAAGATCGAGATTGACTACCTGAACGATACGATAGCGCAATTTGGAAGGAAGCACGGCATCCCTACACCCTACAATGATGCCATCGCCGCATTAATCAAGTCCCTGGAAAGAGCCCGGCAGTCCTAAGAACTCTTCAGGTGACTAAATATATTACCAAGTAAAAAATAAACAGATGGTGATGGAGTTGAAGCATGGAAAACCAAAATATGACACCGTCATAGTAGGCGCTGGCGTCTCGGGCTTTGGAGCTGCTATGTACGCTGGCAGATTTCAGATGAAGACCCTTGTTATTGGGGAAATCTCCGGGGGGACTATAATCCTTACCGATATCGTAGAAAACTATCCGGGTTTTAAAAAGCTCACAGGCATGGAGCTTGCGGAAAAGATTAAGGAGCACGCTTTGGAGTACGGTGTGGAATTCATAGAATGGAAGGTGACTGAGGTTGGAAGGTGTGAGGAGGGGTGTTTTACTATCAGCACAGGGGAGAAGAGTTTTCATACCAGAGCGATAATATTCGCCACCGGAACCGAGTGGCGGAAACTCAATGTTCCCGGAGAAAAGAAGTTCGCAAATAAAGGCGTGCACTACTGCGCCCTCTGCGACGGCTTCTTCTACAATAACAAGGTCATAGGCGTCGCCGGCGGCAGCGATTCGGCAGCAAAGGAAGCGCTACTGCTTACACAGTACGGCAGGAAGGTCTATATCATTTACCGCGGGAAGAAAATCCATCCAGAGCCGATCAACATGAAACGCGTTGAGGAGAGCCATAAAATAGAGACCATAAACAACACCAACATCGTGGAGATAAAAGGAACTGACAAAGTGGAGAACGTGGTCTTCGACCGACCTTATAAGGGGAAGAAGGAGTTCCCCCTCGACGCGGTGTTCATAGAGATAGGACACATCCCCCTGTCGAAGCTTGCCGTTGATATAGGCGTGAAGACCAACGAGAAAGGGGAGATTAAAATCGATAGAGATGCAAAAACCAATGTTCCAGGGGTTTTCGCAGCCGGAGACGTTGTTGATACCCGCTTCAAGCAGGCGATAACAGGGGTGGCCGAGGGGGTTACAGCTGCTTACAGCGCCTACCTGCACATCAACAAGGGGTAGCCTTATCAATTATTGGGATTCCTGGGAAGTCCAAAACATCTAATAACTGATTTAATTCTCTCTCAGTTAGGAATCTTGGGAGCTTTTTAGGAGCAGTGGGTAGGCAAAACACATAGTTATCGTAAACAGATACTTAAGAACTCGATAGATAGGGTTTTTCCTAGCTAAATACCCTCTCCGCCCTATTCTCTAAGCCTACGAGGACGCTTTTAAAGAGTTTTATAGCGTAGTTCTACGAGGTCTTAAAGGGATTCTATAGGCTACCCTTTACCTGTAGAAGATGTAAAAAACTTTTTTGTCCTGAACATAAACCTCCAGAAACACATGACTGCGAGTTATTAAAAAAGTTTAGAGAACCTTGAAACATTGAAGAAAAGAAATGCTCTAATGCGGGGGAAGGGATTCGAACCCTCGAACGAACTAATC
>CAZDSM010000214.1:0-2158 GCA_964508205.1 Candidatus Hydrothermarchaeota archaeon
CTAAAGCAAAGTTTTTCATTTTCAAAGGGGATATATATAAAACCTTTCTGGAATCATATTTTGAAGATTATGGTTGTTATAGCCCTTTCCCTCCACGATCTCGTCGAATTTCTTGAGGAGCTTAGGCTCGATGGAAATGCCGAATCTCGCTACCTTGCTCATGAGAATCAGCTCAGCGGCCGTAGTAGTCCTTCACCCTGACAGTATCCTCTGGATGAGGCGTGGAGTACTCGAAGATCCGCAGGTTCTCGGTAGCAACGATGGAGTGCATCTTTTTGGGTGCTATCCTGATAACACTCCCCTTCGCAGCGCTCTTTTTTTTCTTCTGGAAATCAATGTATCCCTCTCCCTCTATTATGTGCATGGACTCATCCTTGCTCGGATGATGATGCATCGAGGTGCGGAAGCTCTTTTTGATGTATAGCTCCTTGACCAGGTACTTCTCATTGTTCACGATGATTTTCTCATAGCCCCAGGGCTTCTCCACCCGCGCCTCGAACTCCCTCCTCACTGCTTCCAGGTCCTTGATTCCATCCACGCTTCGCCAGAAGCAGTCCTCGCGATAGGGCCCTACTTTGCGTTCATCCACGAGCACAGGAAACACGGTGTGCTCTATGTCCTTCTTGTAATATTCCTTGGCGAAATACGGGAAGGCATCTTTTTTAACGTAATAAATACCGGCGTTTATGTACAAGTCAAGGGTGGGCTTTTCCCGGAAGAACAGTATCTTCCTATCGCTGAATTCGATGATGCCGTAAGGGCTCTGCATCCTAGTAACAGCTATTGTAACGAGGTTATCCCCTTTCCTCGCGGCCTCAGTGAGGTTTTTAATGTTTATATCCGTGACCACATCGCCATTTCGCACGACGACATCGCAGTTAATGCGTTTTAAAGCGTTGTTCAGGGCCCAGAGGGTGCCCATGGGGTTTTCCTCGACCAGATAGTGGATCTTAACCCCATTATAGGCGTCGCCGAAGCGGGCCTTAATCTTATCCCCGAGGTGGCCTATGAGCAGATAGACCTCATTGATACCAGCGTACTTAAGGTCGGTTATCTGCTTATCAAGGATTGTGTAGTCCGTCTTCAGCTCCAGTAGGGGCTTGGGGGTGGTGTTCGTTAAGGGCAAAAGGCGCGTCCCATAACCCCCGGCGAAGATAACTCCGATTTCGCTCATCTCACTTCCTTCGCAGCTTCTTTATAAGCTTGCTCTCCTTCTTTTTGTCTCTGAAGACCGAGGAAAGGCTTAGGAGGTAGCGCCCCTCGTCTCCGGCTACGATGACGGGCTCCTCCATCATCAAGGATTTAATGTCGATTTCATACACCCCTTCCTTCACTTGGATGTTCCATATATCCTTACCCTTTGCCGCAACTTCTTTTGCATCCCCTTTTTCCTTCAGCTCAGATGCTTCCCTTTCGGTGATATGGCGGATATAAATAAAGAGCTTGTTACCGCAATCACAGCCCTTCAGGAGCGTTTCCGAGCCTTTTTCGTGGATTTTCCCGCACCTCGTGCACTTATGTGGCGTCGCTTTCCACCTCCTTTGGCGAGCATAGATATATAATCAGGTTCTTTTTTAATGGCCTCCACCATTCTCGTCGGCCCAACAATGGTCAAACCGAGACGCTTGCCGGCGATGTAATTAGCTATCTTGTTCCTAATATTCATTGCCTGATGGTCTAGGCGGTAGAACTCTATTCCGTGGAAGTTCTTGGCGTTGATTTCGCGCATGGTGGCTTCGATGAGTTCAGTCTCTTCCATAGGGTTTAACCCCTCTTCAAGAACCACGATGACGTTCTTCTTGATCCTCTCGAGAATAAAGGATACCTTCTCCATAGAACCCTTGGAAGAGAGGGATTCCGATGACACGAAATCAAGCTGTATTTTCATTTAATCTCTCCTATGTTAAGTGCTCCTGAATGGCATCGTAGAGATGATCCAGATTCTCCCCAGTCGAGGCCGAGATGGACACCACCACATGCTGCGGGAAGGCGTTCTCTATGCTCGTGGGTGCGGAATCGGGCAGATCTATCTTGTTCGCTATGATAATCGCTGGTATACCCCTGGCTTCAAGATTCCCTATTATGGTCACGTTCACTTGGGTATATGGATCTTCAGTCGAATCCATGACCACGAGGACGGCATCGACGTTATCCAGCC
>CAZDSM010000215.1:0-4019 GCA_964508205.1 Candidatus Hydrothermarchaeota archaeon
CCATATGGGAAAAAATTTCCAGAGGAGTTACAAGCTCCTCGCTTATGCTAGATTCGATACAGATCGAGGTAACCTCAAGATGCTTCTTAAAGTGTGTCATGTGCCCAAATATCACCCTTCCTAAGTGGGATTCCAGGGACATGGACTTCGAGACCTTTACAAAGATAAGCAAGTACTTTCCGTATGCGAAGTTGATATACCTTCAGGAATGGGGAGAGAACCTTTGCTGCATGCAACAATCTTTGACCTGATAAGGATGGTAAAAAATGCGGAATGCAGGGCTGGTTTTACTACAAATGGAATAAAATAGTAAATATTCTCCGGCTTCATGAGCATTGCCGATATAGGAGAAGGTAAGGACAATGCCAATGCAATCTAGCCCGCAATTATTCCTAGAACCCCTCTTTGACCCCCATTATATGAAAATTAAATGTGCCTTTATAAAAAGTAAAACCTACTATTTAAGGAAAATTATATATCAGGTTGCGGAGCACCGCTACTCATGAAAGAGAGAAGGATAAATCTCAAGTGGTTGGCTTGCGGCATCATATGCGGGGTTCTGAGTCCTCCAGCAGGCATTGTAGTCGGCTATTGTTTGTATACAGAACCCGATCTAAAGACCGAGGGAAAAATTACACTAGTCATCTCAGTCATCAGTTTTGCCATAACTATTTCCGTTTTTAGAATATTCATGGGTTGAGATATATGCAAAAGGATTTGGAATAAAAATAAGAATCGAAAGACATAGAGATGTAATGGAAGAGAATCGTTTAGAGTGTGGAGGACTAAAGATAGGATATTAAATAAGGAAGAGAGCAAAACTATTGTCCAGTATGCCACAATCTCTTGGAAGCGTTATGATATAAAAGGTGATGCCTATACCGGAGAAATTATCCATTCCGAATGATATAAAGAAGATTATCGAAGAGTCCCTCGGCTCTAGAAGCACTGAGCTAATCGAGTCAGGGAGATATGAGGAAGTGGTTCAGGAGTTATGGAAAAAGGTAGGAGAGGCCAAGGAATTTTTTCCAAGAAAACAGTGGTATGGAGGGGTTAGCTATCCAGGGGCCCTAATCTGGGTGGGCGAGGACTACGCGGGCATGAGGAACTTCAAAATGGCGATAAGGTATTTCGAAAAGGTGATGAGAGAAGCTCCAGAAAGAGACGAGGCGAGGATGGACCTGATAATGGCGCTGATCTGTTTGGGCTACCAAGAGAAGAACATAAAACACTTTGAAAGGGCACTGACATTCAATCCCGATAAAAAGACTCAGCGCTACGTCTCACTGGCATTAATACGCTTCGGGTTAGAGGAGGGAAAGTGGGAATACTTCGAAAAGGTATTGAGCCTTGATGGATGATTAAGCAGTCGTTCCTTTATTGGCAATATCCTTGGACATTTACGCCTTCGAAAAATTTACTCTTCCATTAAAAAAAAACCAATATCAAAACTTCTTTGTCTTAAAATAAAAAAAAGAAAAAAAGAGGGTGGGGTTCGCTAGATTTACGAAAGCGATGTTAACCGATTGGTATAGCAGTAAACCCAAGGACGTGTAGTATTCCTAAGAATATCCCAAGAGCTGCGATAGCGCTAAATAGAGCTATCATCTGCCATTCTGGCAGCTGCATACCACCGCCCCTCATCAGGCCTTCCTTAGTTTTGAGTTCTTTACCCTTGCGCCAGCGCAGGAAAAAGGCTATGTTCAATGGGCAGAGAATCAACCAAACTATCCAGATTGTTACCAGTGTGCTTACCATTTTTCTTGCCTCCTTATAAGAACGGCGTAAAGATCATGTAAATCACTAGCAATGTCGTCGATGCCACGATTAATTTAGTTACCCCGTACATGATAGCTGGCTCTTTTCCGCTCTTCTTCATGTCCGATATCTTAGTGCGCAGTCCTACCCCTGCGAAAGTCCACAGGAAGAACCAGCCGTATATGTTCTTTGTTGCTTTGACCGCTGCTTTATCCAAAAGCCCAAATGTCGCGAAGAGCATAACTATGATGAAGCCGAGGATGAACTTCGGGAACTTGTCCCATAAGAACCGCCCCTTGTACTTGATCTCCTTACCGCTAGCTCCGAGCTTTGCGTGCATCATCGCGAAGTACAGTACAACTAGACCCATGAATGCATTTCGCACCATCTTGGTCAGAACCGCATAATCAACGGTTTCCATGCCGTGGAATTTAACCATTTCTCCCGAACCTTCCAAAAGTCCTCCGTAGATAGATCCCACAGCCGTGGCCTGCGCCGTGTTGTGTACCGCTACACCAGTCCATATCCCGAACACTGCAGGGTTCAGCCCCAAAGCCAAGCCTATGTACGGCAGTGTGAACATCGTTATTGCTCCCCACAGCAAGATTGCGGCTACTGTGTAACCCATCTCCTCTTCCTTTGCCCCGATGGCTCCGGCAGTTCCCACAGCAGCTGAAACGCCGCATATTGTAACTCCAGTTATTAGGGTGCTGCCAAAGGTGTCTGAAATCGCCATCTTACTGACCAGCCAGCTTGCCACAGCGATGGTGAATACTATCTTGAACGGAACTATGAGCAATACAACTGGTGCTTTGCCTAGGACTACGTCGAGGGATAACCTCCCGCCTAGGGCCACGATGCCTGCATAGAGCCAGAACTTGTAGGTTCCCACCCCCTTCTCTGCCCACTTCGGCACCCCGACGGTGTTGGTTATGATCACTCCCACGATGATTGTTGCCAAGAGGAAATGAAACACGCCGCCAACTGTCTTCCCCGCCTCTGGTGCAAGTATGCTGCTGAGAAGTGCGTTGGTTGGTTGTGCGACCCATATGCCGATGACTCCGACAGCGAAGAGCAGTAAAAAACCTGGAAGTTGTGCTAAAGGCCACCCTTCCGGTAGTAATCCTTCCTTTGCCATTTTTCACTACCCCCACTTGAACGGAACTTTAAGCCCCTGAAGGAAACCCTCTTTGCCATAGAGGACGCTGGTATTCTTCTCGATGTAGAGCCCTGCAATGACTAGGGCAATCAATAATAATCCGAATAACGTGCCACGCCACATAGTATTCCATTCAAACAATGGTGGCTTCTCTTCTCCCGCCATATTTATTATACCTCCTTTTTTTATCTCTTAAAGAGATAAAGCGTGTCTGTAGAGATATTGTAGTGCTGTCTGTGGTTGTGATTCCCTCTCTTGCAAAATCCCCCTTTTATTCTATTCACCTCTCTGTAACTTAACAGGTTCGTATCATATTTAAATTTACCTATTGATATTTAAATTTACCTATATAGGGGGGTTAAGGGGTAACAAATGATTTTATACGCTTTAATTTGCTCATGCTATCCGAATAAAAACTGTAGAACCATCTCCTATTGCATATAATATTTATTTCTTATAAAACTTGCGATATACAGAAACAATTTATAATATGGGATGGTAGCTTATCTAAGGAATCTGGGATGTTCAGCATCAGCGTTGACGAGGAGAAATGCATCGGCTGCGGGAAGTGCCAGCCTGTCTGTCCGAAGGGCCCTAAGATCTGGGCCTTTGAGAACAGGAGCAAGAGTAAAAAGGCAGTCATCAAGAACGCAGAATTCTGCCTTTACTGCGGCATGTGCGTTACCATATGTCCAACCCAGGCTATAACCATTCAAATAAAATGAGGATTACCAATGCTGCTGAGGGGGTTTTTCACAGGCGTTTGAACCGTTTCCTGTGTCTCGTACAGGTTCGTGGAGATGTAGTCGAATGTTTCCTTCCTAATCCGGGACGCCTTCAGGAGCTTTTGATTAGGGGAAAGAAGGTATTAGTCTTCCCAAAAAACAGGAGGAGGAGAAAGACCGCCTATGATTTATTCGCGGTTTATCATAATAACGCTTGGGTCGTTGTTGACTCCCGGGTTCCTAACATGCTCGTCTATGAGGTCTTGAGGAAAGGCATTCTGCCTGAGTTAGCTGGATATGAGGAAATTAGGAAGGAGCCCTTTTACGGCGCTTCAAGGCTGGACTTTCTCCTGCAAAGCAAGAATAAGCAATGCCTC
>CAZDSM010000216.1:0-5426 GCA_964508205.1 Candidatus Hydrothermarchaeota archaeon
TTTTGATCATGAGTGGTTTAAATCTCGGAGCCTCTTTTTCCTTTTTCTCCTCCGGCGTAGGGACATAATTAACCGTGTTGCAGTACTCGCACTTTACATTGCCAAAGGAGCCGTAAGGGATTTCAGCACCGCACTTCTTACAATTCATCCTTCAATCCCGCATTAAAATTTTGTACCGCAATAGGGGCAAAGGGCGAAGTCCTTCTCAACTTCCTTGCCGCATTTCGGGCACAGGGTTGGCTGGAAATTCTTACCGCAATACGGACATAGTTTAAACCCTGGTTTAACTGGCTTGCCGCATGATGGGCATTTTGATTGTTCCTTTTTCACCGTCTCGGAGGTTATCTCTGGCTGTGCCGCAGCCTGTTGCTGAGATGATATCACACCGAGATTAACATTCTGTGTCTTAGCCGTCTTAAGGGCGTCCTTATATGCTCGGGCTTCATATTTCTTCCTCAGGATCTCCGGGTCCTTATCTGCGATTTCCAGCTCCTTTAACTTCGTAACATCTAACCCAAGATTAGCCAGTTGCTGTATTTTATCCATATCAAGGGCTTGGTCGCCTTTCTTCTTCCCTAGCTCAATTTCATGCAGCTTTAAAGACTCAATCCCCTTCTTTATCTCCTCAGGGATGCTTATGCCGGCAATATCGAAGCGCTTGTAGTCTATACCCATCGCCTGGAACATCTCAGATAATTTCCCCCTCAAAACAGCAATCAACGCATCCCTTTCAAGGTAAATCTCAGATGTTGATAGTTTCGCGAGTTCAGACCTAATCACTCCCTGCAGGTTGGCGAGTATATGCGCCCTTAACTTCGATTTTGAATATGTCGTCTTTGACCCCATCACCTGGGCCCAGAACATCTTTGGGTTATCTACCTGGAGTTCTACCGTTCCATGGCAGCCAACGGTAACATTGTCCCTTGACATGGTCTCCGGGAGCCCCCATTTCAACTTGAAGGGCATTAAAGAGACGTAGATGAGATGAGTCTTTGTAGTTGGAGAAAGCTTAGAAGCCGTATGAGATCCGGAACCGAATTCCTGGTATATCTTGCCATCCCGGATAAACAAGGCCCGCTCATACTCCCCAACCAAGAAATGCGGGATTTTTCCTATGCTAACCCTCTTGGCGAGCTCGTCATCCTCCCACTCAACTTCCTCTGGTCTAATCGGCATATTACCACCTTTTAAGGATGTTACCTACTTTCTCCATGTTGCGAAGATAATCTTCCTTGGTATTATAATTAGGCTTATTTTCCACCCACTTAACCAACAAGGCCCTGGCCTCCTCCATCTCATCCTTCCGCTTATTATACCGTCCAGTAAGGTTCCAATCCCATTTTTTTTCAAGGTCAGATAACTTCTTGTACAACCTTTTAGCCGGAGCGAGCTCATCGTCCTCCTGGAACACCCATTGGGTCCTGCTATCCAAGGTCTCAACAGAACGCCTGACGGCATCCTTCATCTGCCTTATCTTGTCCCGTACCTCTGCCGATTTCTTCCTCCTATTGTTCCTCTCATAGAGAATGTATGCTAAGACAGCCGTACCAACCACGGCGAAAACAATTACCAGTTTCATTTCAGTGTCAGTAAAACCTATTGCATCCCTCACCTGAGCGTAAATACCCCCTCCAACGGTTTTTATTTTTTCTTCATCGACAGCCATTATACGCCCCTCACATCAAAATAATCCACTCCCTCTTCTATGGACTCCACCCCACTCAGAATGTCCTTCCTTCTCTCAAAATCCTTCTTCAACACCTCAACCTCCCTCTGAAGGTTGAGAATCCCCTTCAAAATGCCATCAGGACTAGATAATCCCCTATCAGCAAGCTCTTCCGCATGCTTCTGAAACTGCTTTGACTTAATAATCACCCGGATGTCGTATTCTGTCAGCTTCTCAAGTTTTTTATGATTCACCTTCTCCACATCAAAAAAGCCTGCATACCCATACTCCCCAGTCCTGACAGTATGCAACACAACATCAATGGAACTCCTTAATTTCTCAGCAGCAGGCATTCCGTCCCGCTTGTCCATTTGAAGTAGAAGCCCAGATAACTGGTCAGCTGCATCCTTCGCATGGTCAATAAACATCATAGCTTTCTCCCGGACCCGTCTATCGGTATCTCTCCGATTCTCCCTTTTCATGTACCCCCCATACCCGGGAATGAGTCCTAAGAGCTTTGATTTAATCGATTTCTCGTATTTTACCAGCTGGATGACCCCCCATAACATCTAATTATAAGGATTTTTATTTATGTATTTTCTAATTTAAATCTTTTTTGTTGGTGTTTTAAGAGTTAGAAATTTTATCCCATAGCCTACTTCCCAGCAGGTTATGAGCAATATTTAAATCATCAAAAGTATCTTCTAAAGGTCTTAGAAATACTTATTAATATTTCTCCCGCAGATGGAGTAACATGGAAATCGATCTCAAGGATTTCAAGGGTCTTGACCTCCGCGTGGGTGAGATAATGGGTGCTGAGAACGTAAAGGGCTCAGACAAACTAATTAAACTCACGGTTGACATCGGCGAGACACGGCAAGCTGTCGCAGGCGTTAGGGAGTGGTACGCCCCAGAGGAGCTGGTGGGTAAAAAAGTGGTTTTCCTCGCGAACCTTGAGCCAGCAGTGATTTTTGGAGTCGAATCCCGGGGCATGATTTTAGCGGCCCAGGATGCGAATGGGGTATCGATTCTGACAGTTGACAGCAGCGTTGAGAACGGGACTAAGATAAAGTAATTACTTTTTCCGCCACCGCATCCCCCATCTCGCTGGTCCTTGAATTACCTCCAATGTCCTTGGTTCTAACCCGGCCCTCTTTTAACACCTCGATTACCGCCTCCTCGACTAAGACAGCGGCTTTTTCCTCGCCGAGGTTTTCCAGCATCATCTGACCCGCCAGGATGGTCGCCAAGGGGTCCGCGATGCCCTGACCCTTGTACTTCGGTGCTGAGCCATGGATTGGCTCGAACATGCTCACCCCATCGGGATTGATGTTTCCACCAGGGGCAAGGCCCATACCCCCCTGAATCATTGCTCCCAGATCTGTTATTATGTCCCCGAACATGTTAGGTGTTACAACAACGCGGTACCACTCCGGGTTCTTAATAAACCACATGGTTATCGCATCGACGAAGGCGTACTCGATTTCAATGCCCGAATAGCTCTTCGCAACCCCATCGAAGACATCACGCCAGAGGGAGTAGACATGGGTCAGCACATTGGCTTTATCGACGCTGGTAACGCGGTTCATGCCCTTCTTCTCAGCCAGTTGAAAGGCATATTCGATGACGCGCCTCGAGCCCTCTTCACTGACAACACCCAGCTGGTAGGCAATATCTCCATCACCATTCTTCGTCGTGGTTAGGCCGAATTTCGCCCTGTAAAGGCTCCTCTTAATCTCAATGCTGTTCTCGTGTTTACTGCCTGCGAACCTACCGCCCACACCCACATAGAAGTCCTCCGTGTTCTCCCTCACGACGTAGAAATTCACGTGCTCAGGACCCTTGTCCTTTAACGGGCATGGGACCCCGGGATAGAGCTTAATGGGTCGAAGGTTCACGTACTGGTCGAAGTAGAAGCGCAGCTTGAGCAGTAGTTCTTTCTCCAGGATTCCTGGCTTAACTCTCGGGTCCCCGACTGCGCCAAGGTAAATAGCATCACTCTCCTTCATTTCCACTAGAGCTTCATCGGGCAGCACCTCCCCTGTCTTAAGGTAATGCTCAGCACCGTAGGGGTGGTGCTTCCACTCGAAGTTAATTCCAAGAGAATCGCCGGCTGCCTCAAGAACCTTTATGCCCTCGGCAATAACCTCAGGTCCGACTCCATCCCCCTGAATAACAGTGATTCTATACATGACTAACAAACTAGTATCGATGCCTATTTAACGTTTCTCATCGACAACAGTTATATATCCATTACTTCAAGGGAATTAATAATGAAGGTAGGTATCATCGGCGCCTCCGGCTACACCGGGGGGGAGCTGCTAAGACTTCTAGCCAGCCACAGAGAATGCGAAGTGATATGCGCTACTTCGAGGCGAGCAAAAGAAAGGAAAATTGCTGAAGTTCATCCCCATCTCAGAAGGGTGGTCGACCTCAGATTTGAGGACTTAACCCCTGAGGATGCTGCATCTCGCTCAGACTTCATATTTACCGCGACCCCCCACGGCGCTGCTATGAAAATCGCCCCAAAATTACTAGAGCAGGAAGTGAAGGTCGTGGACCTGAGCGGCGACTTCAGGTTTGAGGACGTCAAAGTATATGAGAAGTACTATGGATTAGGGCACGCACATCCAGAGATAACGGCAATATTCGGCCTTCCTGAACTCTACAGGGAAGAGATAAGAAATGCTAGGTTTGTGGCCAATCCAGGATGTTATCCGACCAGTGTTATCCTCGGTCTCGTACCGTTGTTAAAGGCTGGGATAATAGAGCCCCAGAGGATCGTCGCTGACTCCAAGAGTGGGGTCTCGGGCGCTGGAGTAGGGCCCAAACAAGGGACGCATTTCTGCATGGCAGAGGAGAGCATCACGCCCTATAAAGTAGTCGGTCATCACCACTTGCCCGAGATGGAGCAGGAACTCAAGAAGTTCGATAGCAAAGTCAAATTGTCCTTCGTCCCTCACCTAGTACCGGTGATAAGGGGTATATCCACGACGCTGCACTGCTTCCTAAAGAAATCATCAGAAAGCGCGGACATTCGCAGTCTTTACGCAAAATTCTACAAGGGCGAGCCTTTCGTCAGAGTGCTGGATGAAGGGGAAATCCCGAGGATGAGCGCCGTGCGGGGCACGAATTACATTGACATAGGGGGATTTGAAGTGGATGCAGAACGCGGAAGAGTGGTTGTAGTCTCTGCAATAGACAACCTCGTGAAGGGCGCCTCAGGGCAGGCGGTCCAGAACATGAACCTAATGCAGGGCTACGACGAGACCCTCGGATTAAAGCAGGTAGGGGTGCACCCATGAAAGTGAAGGAGATCATGGTCGAGAAAGTCGTTACCTTCAGTCCGGAGTCATCAGCTACTGGCTCACCAATTAAACCCTCCAACCATCGGTTTAAAAACTCTTCTAAACCATTCGGCGAAGGCCGAATCATAAGGAAGGCGGATGAGGGTAGCGACTGCGAAGAGGGAATGGCTCTAGACCTATCTCGAGCAGTACAGGCGGAAAAGGAACGGTTAAATACCATCAGCTGTTGATAACTTACGCATGGGAGTTCTCTCTAAGATAATACTAATTTTCCTCGTCCTCGCGGGGATTGGTGGGGTATACGCTTACACCAGCCTAGTTAAACCCCTTTCGAAACTGCAGGTGCAACCCGGGGAAATAGAGCCGGTATCCCTCGAGCCCATGGTCCTGCAGATCTCCCTGGAGGTCGTGAATCCCGATAAACCCCTCAAACTTCCTGGCGCTACTCTGAA
>CAZDSM010000217.1:0-9550 GCA_964508205.1 Candidatus Hydrothermarchaeota archaeon
CCCTGGTGAAGATAAGGACGAAGAACGAAACCACCAGGACAGAGGTCGTCTCTTATGCCAACATATTCCGGGGTAGGATAGTGGATGTTTCCAAGAACTCGGTCATTGTCGAGATCACTGGGGACAGCTCCAAGATTGAGGCCTTTGTCAGCCTTGTCAGCTCCTTCGGCGTACGGGAGCTCGCGAGGACAGGCGTTACCGCCATGTCCCGGGGAGCAGAAAAATAAGGAGGATAAAGTTGAAGATTTACTACGATGATAACGTTAGTCTGGAGATTTTGAAGGACAAGACAATAGCCGTTATTGGATATGGAATTCAAGGTGAGGCCCAAGCGCAGTGCCTCAGGGACTCGGGTTTAGAAGTCGTCCTCGGCCTTAGAGATGGTCCATCATGGGAGAAGGCCGAGAAGGACGGCATGCGGGTGATGAGCATTGAGGAGGCCGCGAAGGCCGGGGACATAATAATGTTGCTCACCCCTGATATGACCCAGAAGAAGATTTACCAAGAGCACATAGAAAAGGCCTTGAAACCTGGGGATGCCCTGTACTTCTCCCACGGCCTTAACATAACCTACGATTTAATCCGACCACCCCACAACGTGGACGTGATCATGGTCGCCCCCAAGGGGCCCGGGGCGAAGCTCCGTGAAGAATACCTCAATGGCTTCGGCATCCCTGGTTTAGTGGCGGTGCACCATGACTACTCCGGCAAGGCCAAGAATAAGGCTTTGGCCCTCGCCAAGGCAATGCACCTAACCAAGGCAGGGATCTTCGAGTGCACCTTCGACCAGGAAACTCAGAGCGACCTGTTCGGGGAGCAAGCTGTGCTCTGCGGGGGCAGCGCGGAGCTGATTAAAGCAGGATTCGAGACCTTGGTGGAGAACGGCTATCCCTCTGAAATAGCCTACTTCGAGGTACTCCACGAGCTCAAGCTAATCGTCGACCTCATCCAGAAGGGCGGCATAGAGTACATGTGGAGCAGGGTAAGCGAAACCGCGCGCTACGGAGGCCGCACAAAGGGAAAGCGGGTGATTGATTCTCGGGTAAAGGAGCGCATGAAAGATATTCTGAATGAGATAGAGGACGGCTCCTTCACCAAGGAATGGGTAGCGGAATACGAGAGCGGATTGCCCCTGTTCGAGGAGATGCGTCGGAAGGAGAGCCAACACGAAATCGAACTCGTTGGTAAAAAGATAAGGAGCATGTTCTCCATATCGCAGCCCAGGCTTGAGCCATTAAAAACCGCTAAGACCAAGGCATTTATTAAAAAGAAAAAGTAGCTCAGTTTGTGAGGATTTTATCCAGTATCTCCTTTGCTTTCACGTAGGCAGGGGCATTAGTAGGGACTTCCAATATGCTTTCTTCTCCGAAGTTAAACTCCTCGATGACTGGGTCGTAGGGGATGCTGCCGAGGTACTTCATGCCCAGCTCTTCTGCTAATTTGGTTATACGCCCCTCTGCCTCCTGGCTTCGAAGCCTGTTGCCCACCACGTAGTAGTTCTTCACTTCGCTTTTGACCTCAGCGGAGACGTCTTTTATGCGCTTTATCGTGTCGAGGCCCATCTTGGAGACGTCGGTGATTATAACTAAATCATCGATGGAGGTGGAGGTCTTCCGGGAGATATGCTCTATCCCGGCTTCGCAGTCCATGAGGACGTAGTCGTAGGAATAGCCCCCGGTTAAGACGTTGTTCTCGAAGCTGCTCTTGAGAAGATGGTTTATGATGCAGTAGCAGCCCTCGCTCTCCCCACGGCCCATGACGAGGATGTCGTAGTCTTCCTGCTCGTTCATTAGAAGCATGGTCTTGAAGTCCTCGCCGAACTTCGTGGGGTTCATGGTCTGCCCCTCGTACTTCTTCAGCACATCGGAAATGCTGAGGTACTCCTCTATCCCCAGGACGCTCGGGAGGCATTCATTGGGATCGGAGTCTATGAGAAGGATCCCCTTCTTACCCTTGCTTATCAACGCCTTGAGGAACAGAGCACCTATGGTGGTCTTGCCGGTGCCGCCCTTACCAGCGAAGCCGATTATCTTTACCATCAAATTTCCTCGTTCCTGACCTCAGTATCACAGTCAACACAGGTTGCTGTTTCCTCATCGCTGAGCATCTCTATTTCAGAGCCGCAACTGGGGTAGGAAATAAGAAGGTATTTCAGGCTTTTTTGGCCATTTTTTGGACACTCTAACACCATGGAATCACAATTGCGAAGAAAGACCTAACAACTAAAAACCTTTTATACCGCCCAGCCCCTAACTTAAATCTGGAAAGATGAAGGGGTTTTTACTCGACGCTGATTATGAGACCAGGAATAACAAAGCAGTTGTAAAACTATTCTTCAAAGGGGCGGAGGGCTCTTTTACAGCCATCGATGATGGTTTTCCCCCTTACCTCTACGCCATCCCAGAGGATGGGCTTGAGGAGGTGTCAAAGCGTCTGAGACGCGTTGAAAAAGTGATGAGGGTTGAGGTGGAGGAAAAGAACTACCTCGGATCCAGAATAAAGGCCCTCAAGGTGTTTGTCCAGCACCCCCAGGACGTGCCTAAGATAAGGGAGACGATCAGAAACACAGAGGGAGTCGCGGCCATTCATGAACACGACATCCTCTTTGTAAGGCGCTACCTCATAGACAGGGATTTAAGACCATTGACCTGGGTGGCAGTGGAGGGGAAACTCGAGAATGGGGAGCTTCACATAGAGAAAATCTCCCCCGCCACAGGAGGGTTCCCAGATTTAAATGTCCTGTCCTTCGACATCGAGGTTCACAACCCCAAGGTGGCGCCGAGGGAGAAGGTGGACCCGATAATCATGATAAGCATGGCCTCCAGCACGGGTTTGAAGAAGGTCCTCACATGGAAGCAGCCCAAGGATAACCTAGATTTCGTCGAGGTGCTGGAGGACGAGAAGGCTGTTTTACAGGGGTTCTGCGATATAGTGATCAGGGAAGACCACGACGTCCTCGTCGGGTATAACACCGATAACTTCGACTTCCCCTACATCCTCAACAGGGCTAAGGAACTCGGTATAACTCTGCCCTTGGGCAGGGGAAAAACAGAGGTAAAGATAAGAGGAAGGCGCGGGATGCCCAAGGCAAGGGTTGTCGGTAGGCCGCACCTAGATATGTACCCGATTATCAGGCGCTCAGTAAAGCTCAGCAGCTATGTCCTTGAGAATGTGGTAAGGGAGTTATTGGATGTGGAAAAAGAGAAAATCCCTGGGGAGAAGCTGTGGCAGTATTGGGACGAGGGTGGGGAGAAACTCGCAGAGCTCATTAAGTACTCCATGGAGGATGCCGAGGTAACCCTTAAGCTTAGCGAGAACTTCCGTCCCCTGCAGTACGAGCTCACGAGGATAGTCCAGCAACCCCTCTTCGACGTCTCCAGGATGGCCGCGGGGCAGCTCGTGGAATGGCTGCTGATGAGGGAAGCATCGAGGGATGGTGAGCTTATTCCGAACCGACCGGCCGGAGCTGAATACATGAGACGGGCCGTGGATACCTATGCCGGCGGATACGTGAGGGAGCCCAAGAAGGGCCTCGTTGACGAGATAGCGGTCTTCGATTTCCGCAGCCTGTATCCCAGCGTTATAGTAACCCATAACATTGACCCATCTACCTTGATCTCTGGGAAGAGCGATGCTCAGGTGCTGGGGTTGAAGTATAGCTTTACAAAGGAGCATAAGGGGTTCATACCCCGTATCTTAGAGGCCCTGATATCCCGGCGGGCGGAGATAAAGAGGACTATGGAGGTATCCCAGGATACGGTGGAGAAGCGCATGCTGGACGTGGAGCAGCGAGCCCTTAAACTCCTCGCCAACAGCTTCTATGGCTATATGGGATATCCCCGGGCTAGATGGTACCGAAAGGAATGTGCCGAAAGCGTCGCAGCAATCGCGAGGATGTACATCCAGAAGGTGATAAAAATCGCGGAGGAGGAGTTCAACCTCGAAGTCGTCTACGGGGATACCGACTCCCTCTTCGTCGTGGTTCCTGGGGGGAATATAAAGACTGTCCAGGGTTTCCTCGACCACGCGAATAAAACCCTCCCAGGGGTGCTGGAGCTGGAGTATGAGGGCTTTTACAGCAGGGGGATATTCGTCACGAAAAAGCGCTACGCCCTAATAGATAGGGAGAACAAGATTATTGTCAAGGGTTTGGAGTTCGTGCGCCGCGACTGGGCACCCATCACCAAGAAGACCCAGGAGGAGGTCCTGCGCGCCCTGCTGAAGGATGCCAACCCAGAGAAGGCTGCGAATCTCGTTCGCAAAACCGTCGATGCGATAAAGGCCAAGAAGGTCTCCCTGGAAGATCTGACCCTCTACACCCAGCTGACCAAGAGGATAGAGAGCTACAAGAACATCGCACCCCATGTGGAGGCCGCGAAGAAGCTTCGAAAGAGTGGCAGAGAAGTCACACCAGGCATGATCATCGGGTACGTTATAACTTCCGGCAAGGGGAAGATATCCCACCGCGCTGTCCCAGCGGAACTCGCTACCATGGACGACGTCGACCCTAATTACTACATAAAAAACCAGATAATGCCCGCGATGCTAAGGATAATAGAGTCTATAGGCTACTCTGAGGATTATCTTAAGGATGGTATGAAGCAGAAGAGCATCAAGAGGTGGTTCGGCTGATAAAAGGAGTTTTCTTCGATATAGACGACACCCTCTACGACAGTACCAAACTCGCTACCATGGCGAGGAGGAACAGCATTCAAGCGATGATAGATGCGGGCCTTGACGTGGCCGAGGAGGTGCTTTACTCCAAGCTCGATGAAATCATCAAGGAGTTCGGAAGCAATTATCCGAGACATTACGATGCGCTCCTCAAGGCCTTTGAGGTTGAAGGGAGTCCCCAGATAATCGCGGCAGGGGTTGTTGCCTACGAGCACACCAAGGCAGGGTATTTGAGGCCCTTCCCAGGCGTCGTTCCGACGCTGTTGAAGCTAAGGGAAGAGCACAAGCTCGGTGTTATCTCCAACGGCTTAGCAGTGAAGCAGTGGGAGAAGTTAATCGGCCTCGGCATACATCATTTCTTTGATATCGTGACCACCTCTGATGAAGATGGGTACAGCAAGCCCCAGAAGGAGATTTTTGAGTACTCGATGAAGGAGCTTAATCTTAAATCCAAGGAGTGCGTTATGGTGGGTGATAGGCTGGACACCGACATCTTAGGGGGGAAGATAGCAGGGATGATTACCGTGCTGATTAGGACCGGCCGACGCAAGGACATGCCCAAGAGCCCGGAAGAAACTCCAGATTTTGAAATCTATAGAATAAGTGAACTTCTGCGGGTGCTGGAGAAGATTTGAGATGGAAGTTCTAAAGTTGAACCGCGATTACTCAGGGAGCCTTAGAAGGGCTTCCGGGGTTTTGAAGCGCGGTGAGCTGGTCGTTTATCCGACGGACACCCTCTACGCTCTGGGCGGGAACGCGCTCAACGAGAAGGCAGCTCTGAAAGTTTACGAAGCAAAGAAGCGCTCCCTGTCAAAGCCCCTGCCCATTGCTGTCTCTGATTTAAGGATGATGGAGAAGTATGCGCACCTTGACAGAGACGCTAAGACGCTTGCAGATAAATACCTTCCAGGAGCCCTTACCCTTATCCTAGAGAAGAAGAACCTCCCGGCGCTCCTCACCTCGGATCTAGATAAAGTAGCGGTTCGCATTCCCGCGAACAGCGCGGCCCTCGAACTTGTCCGGCTCGTAGGGGGGCCCGTGATTACCACCAGCGCCAATTTCACAGGCGAGCCGCCACCAGTTTCCATTGCTGAAGTCCCCAGGGAGCTGGGCGCGGAGATTGCTCTAGACCAGGGGAACTTAGGGGAAAGAGTGCCGTCTACTATAGTTGATTTTACCGGCGAGCCGAGGATTGTGAGGGAAGGTAAAATCAAGGCGGACGAGATATTATCAGCGGTGGGATAGAGCATGGATAATGCCGCTCTTTACAGAAAAGCAGGAAAAATCGCTGCAGGGGTGATGGATGCGGGGTTAAAGGAGATTGAGGAAGGCAAAAAGCTCCTCGATACAGCCGAGTACGTGGAGGGCGCTATTAAGGAGGCGGGAGCCAAGTCTGCGTTCCCCTGCAACATCTCGATAAATGAAGTGGCCGCCCATTACTCCCCCCAGGCATGGGACGCGAGCACCTTTAAAAAAGGTGATTTGGTGAAGCTCGATGTAGGAATTCACCTCGAAGGCTACATTGCTGATATAGCCAAAACGGTCGTCGTCGGCGGGGGTAAAAACAAGCTGATTAAAGCGGCAGAGAAAGCCTTAGAGGAGACTATTAACTTCATAAAACCAGGGGTATTAACCAATGAAGTCGGCGAGCTGGTGGAGAAGACGATTAACGATTACGGCTTCTCGCCCATAAGCAACCTTACGGGCCACAAGCTCAGCCAATGGAACCTCCACGGCGGCATTTTAGTGCCAAATGTCAAAACACGACACGGCGATGAAATTAAGGAGGGTGATGTCTATGCCCTCGAGCCCTTCTCCACCGACGGCTTGGGACGGGTAATAGATGATGCTAACGCCATAATTTTTAGGTACCTCCAAGATAGACCTCAGAGGGGGAGGGAAGCAAGGATAATTCTAAAGCACGTCAAGGAGAACTACGGCTCCATGCCTTTCGCCGAGCGGTGGGTTTCGAAACTGGTGCCCAAGTTTAAGCTGAACCATGCCTTGAAGCAGCTCGTTTACACCAAGGCCATCTATGCCTACCACATTCTAAAGGAAAAGGAGCGCGGTTTTGTAGCCCAAGCCGAGCACACGGTTATGGTAAGAAAGGACGGGTGCGAGGTTACGACCCTACTTTAGAATATTTTAAAATTATTTTTTTTGCTAGAATAAATTGCCATACGCCGAACCTAATTAACTTTCCCACTTTGTGAAGCTCTTCTCGAATGCGTGCCTTCTTTCGCTAATATTCCCCTCGCAGCCATTATACCCGTGGCGCTGGCTATTATGAGTCCCCTCGACACCCCTGCGCCGTCGCCGGCTGCAAAGAGGTTGGGTCTCGAAGTTTCCATACTCTTTCCCACCTTCACGCGCATGGCGTAGAACTTTATCTCCGGGGCGTATAGCAACGTAGAGTCAGAGGCAACCCCGGGTATAACCTTGTCCAGTTTCTCGAGGCCCTCGAGGATGTTCGTGACTATACGGTGGGGCATGACCATAGACACGTCACCAGGGGTAACTCCGCGCAGCGTAGGGGTAACCTGGCCTCTGTCTATCCTCTTCCAGGTAGAGCGCCTTCCCCGTCTTAGATCACCCAGACGCTGAATCAAGGGATTCCCGCCGCCTATGGTGGTGGCTGTTTTGGCTATTGTTTCGCCATAGAGGGTGGAGTTCTCCACCGGCTCGGTAAGCTCTATCTTCGTTAGGAAGGCGAAGTTAGTGTTGCCGGATCGCTTCCCACGCAGGGAGTGACCGTTTACTCCAACATAGTCCTTGTACACCTCCTTCACCACATAGCCGCGGTGGTTAACGCAGAAGGTGCGCACAAAGTCGTCGTAGGTCTGGGTGATGATGTGGAACTTGGGATCCCGGTTTATCCTGCACACAGGGTCCATCACGATGCCAGGAACTTCGACTCTAACCCCTACGTCGATGGGGCCGTGGCGTATGCGCAGCCCAAGCTTCTTAGCCTGGTTCACGAGCCAGGGAGCTCCGCTTCTCCCAGGGGCCGCGAGGATGTATTTTGTCTTTATGGTTTTGTTATTTGAAAGCTTCAACTCTGAATTCAATATATCCTCAACAGAGGTTTGTAGCAGGAAATCAACCCCCTTCTTCTTTAAATCCTTGGCCAGTGATTCAATCACCTCAGGGGTATGGTCGCTCCCGATGTGGCGCTGGGGAATCTGAATAAATTCTGTGCCCGCGGATGCAGCTTTCCTCGAGAGCTCCACTTCCTCGGTATTCGAGGCCTTGTACAGCTTACTGGGAGTGCCGTGCTTCACGTATATCTTATCAACGTATTTAACCAGGTCCCAGGATTCTTCCTCTCCAGTGAATTCCTGGAGGTCCCCCCCTATGTCCGGGCGTAAATTCAGGGTTCCATCGCTAAGACCGCCAGCGCCACCGATCCCGCTCATTATGTGGCAGGGATTGCACTTCACGCAGACATTGGTCTTTTCCATGGGGCATATGCGCTTGCTCACGTCCTTGCCCATCTCCACGATGAGCACCTTTAAGTCGCTATTACTCGTGAGCTCATATGCCGCGAACATTCCCGCGGGTCCAGCGCCTATGACGACGACGTCGTATTTCATGTTTCCGCAGTTAATCGGTCCAATCTAATATTTAATCTTACCCCTTCTTCAACTCCCTCACTACGACCCTACCTTCTGGGATGAGCTCCATGAAGACGATGCCTTCGAAGCGGTATACCTTTGTATCTTCATCCAACCAGGCATCCGGTAAAAGCCCGGCCTTCATACAGGTATGGGCGAGGAAATCCTCCTTATCCCAGTTCTCATCCACAGCCACCTGGGGCAAGAGTAGGCCGCGGTTGAAGCCGTGCTCCACGATCAAGCCGTGTTTGCCTATATCGATTTGGTTGACGTATTCCTTGGGCTTGACAGTGAGGACCTTTGGCTTGGTGAGGATACTGACCTCCACCAGGATAGTCTCCAGCTCCTCTAGCTGGAGAGGTGGGAACCGTGGGTCGTTTGTTGCAGCGGATACCGCCACCTTCATGAGAGCCTCCACCAAGGGCATCACGGGCTCGGGGTATCCTATGCACCCGCGGAGGTCCTTCGTCGGATATGTCTCCAGGGTGACGAAGACGCCCGCTTTTTCCCTGAGCTTCTCAGCTGACTTCTCCGGGGCGCGGGTTTTCTCCCCTTTCAGGTGCTTCGCTATAACCCTTCTGGCCAGCCTTGCTAGATATTCACCTTCCTCGAGGGTGTACATATCCCTACCTTCTATAGAATAAGTACCGCTTCGGGACAAGCATTGCCCGATCTATTTTAAAACCGCATTTCAGGCATTTTTTTCCGGCATACGTCGGGTCCCCGAAGAGGTCCTTGACCTTTATTCTCTTCAAGGGGTGGCCGCATATATAGCATTTCCTAGCTTCCTTGACGGACTTCCTCTTCTCTACGAATACCTTGACCTCCGGCATGCTGGCCGCGATGCGCTTAACCCTTTCAGGGGAGAGCTTGTAGAACTGATTTTCCCTCCTTAACCTCTTCAACACCAAGGAGTGGAGCAGTTTTTGGGAGCCGATTTCCTTGTACTCCTCCAGGGTAGAGCGGATGGATGCACCCACATCGTCATCCTTTGGTATCCTATACATCACTCCTCACTTCTTCAATCATCTTCCTAATATTCTCCCAGTGCCGGCCTTCCCAATAAATCTTCCCGCAGTCGGCGCACCTCCGGAATTCCCTGGTGCCAGTTAGAACGTTTTCCGAAAGCTCACCGCCCAGTTCCTCCTTTTCAGCCCCTTCAATTTCCCCATTGCACACTGGGCACCTAGAAAAAAAAGGGGTGTTATAAAGATGTACCCCCAGAGCTCCTATCATCTGTTTGAGCTGCTCAACGATGGCAC
>CAZDSM010000218.1:0-1835 GCA_964508205.1 Candidatus Hydrothermarchaeota archaeon
ACTAGATCAACCTTCGGAATATCAAGCCCCTCCTCCGCAACACTTGTTGCGACTAAAACGCTGTATTCACCGGAGCGAAATTTATCCAGGATTTCGAGTTGCTGCCTCTGGGTTAGTCCCTTGTCCCCCTCCTTTGAGGCCTGGCCCACAAATCTAACGGGTTTAACGCCGTCTATCCCCTTCAATTCCTCCACTATCTTCAGGGCAGTGTCCCGGAACTGGCTGAAGACAATTATCTTCTTCTTCGATTCCTTCGTGATAATTTCTACGAGAACATCGAGCTTTGGATGGTGCATTTTTTTAGATAGATTTTCAGTTAATCTTATCGCCCTCAGTACCTTCACGTCCTGGAGGAGCCCCTTAACGGCCTTGGAGCGCCCCTTCTGCAACCTTCCGAAGTATTTTAGTAGAGTTGCCAGTTCTTGGGTCTCCAGAAGCTCCAAGGCATGGGCGAGGTTTATGCAGGCAGCCACCGCCGATAATCCAATGTAGGTCTCCGGTGTGCCCCCCTCCTTCGCAAGGCTGCTCTGGAGCTTTTCCCTCAGAGCCAGGAAGTCTTTTTTCGGCACGCTGATGCTCGCTGATCTGCTCAACCCCAGTCTTTTTAACTTGACAAGCCTGTCCTTCAGGGCTCCCTCCAAGTTGTCCTTTATCTTTTCGAAGGCTTCGGGTAATTCGACCTTCCTCCACTCTATCTTGATACCCTTGATATATGGCTTTACATCGATGTCTCGCTCGGTCCTCACCTCTATGTTTTTTATAAAGAGGTTCTCGCAGACCTCCGCTATTCTTGTTTCATCCCCTCCAGGTGAGGCCGTCAAGCCCAGGATTAATTGGTGCTCCGCCCCCTTCACGTAGCGCTGGGCAATGAAGGCGTAGGGATAGTCTCCACTGCTGCGATGGGCCTCATCGAAGATTATCAAACTCACCTTGTCCATGGAGTATTTCCCTGAGATAAGGTCGTTCTCTATCACCTGGGGGGTGGCGCATATCACCCTGGAGTTTCTCCACAGCTCCTTCCTATCCTTGGGCGGGGTATAGCCGGTGAAAACAACTATCTTGTCTTCGGGGATGTTCAAAAACTTCTTGAAGCTGTTAGAGTGCTGGTTCACCAGGGGCCTCGTAGTCGAAATCATCAGCACCCGGCCCTCAGGGACCTTCTCCAATCTATGGGTCGCAAGAAGAATAGCGATAACGGTCTTGCCGAGGGCAGTTGGAGCAACGACGAGGGTGTTGTTTTGCGAGGCGTTTCCGACGATTACCTCCTGGTAGAGCCTTGATTCAATAGTGTTTTCCCTAATTAATGGATGGGAAAGATACATGGTTAAAAATATGGACCATGGATATTTAAAGGAGATGTTTTTATCGGTCTAGAATAATGTACTCAGAAATCCTTCTCAGAAGCATGCCCTCCAATATAACGGGGTGCATATGCCTTGCGAGTTTTTCCGCCTGAGCCAGCTTGTATTTTGATTCCGCGTAGATCTCGAAGAGCAGGTCTCCCTCCTTCACCTTTATTCCCTTGGCGATGTTGAGCGAGATTCCGGCGCCCTTGTCCTTGGGGGCTCCCGCTGTCCGAGCGATCTGGACCATGGCCTTGTTGAGGATGTGTGTTACGTAGCCCTCCTTGGTGGAATAGACATTCACCCGGTATTTTCCAACTTCGATGTCTTCAGAGGTCACTTTCGGGTTCCCTCCCTGCTCGGCGATTATCTCCCTCATCTTTGTCAGGGCTTTCCCGCTTTTTAATAAATCTCTAGCTGCCTTTTTTCCCCTTCCTTTCCTCGCAACATCTCCTGCCTCGAGGATAATCCCCGCTATATCTATAGATTTCT
>CAZDSM010000219.1:0-1754 GCA_964508205.1 Candidatus Hydrothermarchaeota archaeon
CATCTTTCCCCTGGTTTTCGCGGGCTTTATTTCAATAAGCAGTTACAGGATCTCTAACCTCGCCCTCGTGTCGATTTTGATAGGGATAGGATTTTTCTCCGTCGGAGTCCGCGCCTCGAGGCGTTTCAAGTTCAATGAGCTCCTCCTCGAGGCAAACTTGGAGCGATTTACAGCTTTCCTCCTGCTCGTGGGCATCACCTCCTTGATTTACGACGTGATGCAGACGGGCGGAATACCCCTGTTAGACCCCGCAACCAGACGGCAGCTAAGCGTGCCCTTCACCATGCTCGCCTCCCTTACCGTGCCTGGGGGGATTTTGCTGATATCCCTCATAGGAAGGAAACATCAGAGGGGGGAGTTATCAATTGAAGAGGCCAGGGTGTATGCATTGATAACAATGTTGCTGATTACCGCCCTTATGTCCCTAATCGGCTACCGCACGCAGATAATTGTCTCCCTCCTCGGCTCAGCTATAGCCATGTACTACACCAGGCTCATAGGAAAGGCGGAGATACTCCTCTCATTCTTCCTGGGGTTTATCGCTATCTCCACCTTTGGGTATTACAGGGCCCTGGCCCAGGGAAGCTCTATCGCCTTTTTCGATGTGATAGGCAAGAGGGTGGGCCTTACCCTGAGCATCTACGACAGCCTCGTGGAGCGCTTCTGGGTCTTCGGCGCAAATAAAGGCTCGGTCTTCCTAGCGGGTTTCTCCTCCTTTCTCTCCTTTGTTCCAGGGCCACGCTTAGGCCCGAGGACCATCGTAGCCCAGATTTACGGGGTAAGAGACGTTTCCATTACCTCAACCCTCTACGGAACAGCTATTTTGGACTTTGGGATACCAGGTATCATGGTATTCAGCCTGGTCATGGGGTTTATCTTAGGCTTGGCTTACAGGGCGGTTAAACAAACCAAGACAGCCATAAGCGTAGGAATCTTTTCCCTGCTCCTTGCCTATGCCCTGGTTGGAATAGAAACAGGGCTTGTGGATTTTAATGTTTTAATGTTTTTCCTTTTTGGCTTTTTAATACTGCTTAGATCAATAAGGTGAGTCTTCCCGGCCGAACTTGGACCTGAAATGTTCTATTCCCACTTCGCTGACTCCTAGGTGTACGGGTAGCACTTCCGGATCCACCCATATATCATAGCCTGCCTCTTTAACCTTCTCGCAGAAATATATGTCTTCCCCCCGATTTCTTTTAACATCGTAGACAAACCAGGGCTGCGCTATACTGCGGAACACTTCCGCTTTAATTAGGCAACATCCCATGCCTACAGCATCGACCCTGAAAAGCTTTCCCCCGCCCCATCTCAACACCGGTGTATAGAGGTCCCCCTTTCTGTGAAACACCACCGGCTCATGGGATTCCTTCTTAAAATACAATCCGCTTACAATATCCGTGTCGTGTTCCAGCAGCCGTAAAATAGTATCTGGGTCAATTACCATGTCGCCATCGAGCCAGAGAAGATAATTCGGGTTATATAACTTAAGAGCATCCCTAGCTATTATGTTCCTGTTGTAGTCTATGTACAATCTATCCATGGTTACGACGCTTTTTATTACATAGCTGTCCTGTTTGAAAAGGAGTAGATTTGCCAGTCCCAGTAAGTACTTGAAGGAAACAAAAACGTAATTTGGTAAGCATATCACCACTGATTTCTTCATTTTACCACGAGCTTGCTTTTTCATAGGGCATCATATCTTAATGCTATTTCATATCTTAAAAAACTTTTCAGAGGAGTTAGCTTTTTTATAC
>CAZDSM010000220.1:0-2903 GCA_964508205.1 Candidatus Hydrothermarchaeota archaeon
AATCTCTTCCTTCGACATAGTGAAGACTTTTTTAGAAAAAACAATATGGGGGGGATAAAGGCATTGACTGCGGGGGGACGTCATCATCGAGATAGACCCTGAAAAAACCGTGGTAGAAGCCCTGAAACACATGGTTGAAAAAAAATGTCCACAGAGTGGTTGTCCTCTCGTCATCGCAAGCCGGAAGGAAACCCGTCGGAATCCTATCGGCCACGGACATAGTCAAGAAATTACGCGGACTATATAGGGAATGGCAGCGTCGTCATCGCGGAGCTCCATAAGGCTTAGTTTTTATAAACTTTCCTGTAAAGTATTACTGTGGATAAAAAGGAACTTGAGATTCTCTTGGAAAAGTGCTCATCCTATGCCGGTCCGAGGGCTGATATGGAACAGTACACTACGCCCACTAGCCTGGCTGCCATGATAATATATCACGCATATCTTAGTGGTGATATAGGGGGGAAGCGAGTCTACGATTTAGGATGCGGCACCGGAATTTTCGCAATAGGATGCGCTTTAATGGGGGCGAAGGAAGTAAAGGGATTCGACGTGGATGGGGAAGCCCTGGCGGTTGCCCAAGAAAATGCTGAAAAAATGGGTGTGAGCAGCGTAACCTGGGTCAAAGCCGACGTAAAAGATATAAGTGGGAAGTGCGACACAGTATTTCAAAACCCCCCTTTTGGAGTTCGCAGAGCGAAGGCGGATAGGGGATTCCTTGACAAAGCCCTTGAAGTGGGAAGCGTTGTCTATACCGTGCACAAGGCAGTGACAAGGGAATTCGTGAGCAAATACGTCGAGAGTCGAGGTGGAATTATTACAGACGTTATCGATGAGGATTTCGTGTTGCCTAAAAGCTATGATTTCCATAGAATGGATAGGAAAAAGATAAGGGTCAGCGTTTATAGAGTTAAAAGGAGTGATTGAGATGAGTGAGAATGGGGATTTTGTGGTACCGGGGACGGAGCTGGGGTTCAGCGAGGAGTTTATTCCGGGAGACGGGGCCTATGAGGCGGGCGGTAAGGTATATGCTTCCCGTACCGGGGCTCTGGTTATAGACATGGAGGAGAGGAAGATTACGGTTGAGCCTAGGACGAGCATTCCTCCAACGCCTAAGGACGGGGATTATGTAATCGGAACTGTCGTCGACGTTAAGCCCCAATTAGCAGTGGTCAATATCACTAAGATCAAGGGCGTAGAGAGGACCCTGCCAGGGGAGGCGAGGGGCGGTATACACATCTCTCAAACCAGGGATTCATATGTCTCCGATATCGGCGGGGAGTTCAAGGTTGGGGACGCGGTGTATGCAAAGATAACCAACGTCAGCAGGTCGCCGATACAGCTTTCAACAGTGGACAAGGACCTGGGCGTGATAAAAGCCCTTTGCAACAGGTGCACATTACCCCTGGTCAAGGAGGGAAGTAGGCTCAAATGCCCCAACTGCGGAAGGATGGAGATGAGGCGGTTATCCCCTGATTATGGTTCTGGGCAGGTCTAGGAGGGTTCGGATGGACGTTAAAGTGCTCAGGGATAGCGAGCTGGAGCTGGAGCTGGAGATTGTGGGAGAGGGCCACACCTTTTGCAATGCCCTGCGTTGGGTGCTTAGCTCCCATAAAAGCGTGATAAAGGCTACCTACAAGGTGGAGCATCCTCTCTTGGGGTCACCGAGGATACACTTCGTGACCAAGAAGGTCAAGGTTCCATTGAAAAGAGATAGGGTGGTACCCCTCAAGAAGATAGCTGGGGTGGGGCCGAAGAGGGAGGAGCGGCTCAGGGAGGCCGGAATCAAGTCAGCAAACAAGATGCGTAAGATGAATATTGAAAAAGTTCATAAGGCCACAGGTATCCCCAAGAAAATCCTTGAGGGCTACGTTGAGGCAGCCAAGAAACTCGACTACGGCAGGGATACTCCAGCGAAGTATATCCTGAGGGAATCCCTTGAGGAGCTCGATAAGACATTTTCCGATATTAAGGCGAAGTTCAAAGGGGCAAGTTAATGCTCGATTTTGAGTTAAACGAGCCTCTGGAGCTGTCGAGTATTGGAGATAGTTTTGTAAATTTAATCTATTCCCTGGCTCTTTCCAAGGCCTTGAAAAAACCCGTTGGTCTTAAAGCCTCCAACAGCGCTCTTTCGCGGGCCGTAGAAGCGGCTGGACTAAGGGATGCCGTTGGAGCACGGGCGGATAAACATAAGATTGCGGACTACGCAGAGGGACTTATTTTTCAGGCATGGGCCGAGGGAACGCTCAGTCTTGAAGAGGCAGTCGGGGTTCTGGCAAGATGCTTCAGCGGCTCCACGGACAGGCAGCGATTGAGGGAAGAATCAGTCATGGCCTTAGCTGAGCTCCTTAGGTTTGTTCATCGCGGAGGGCGAGGTAAGAGAAAGCCCCTCCTTACAGTAGACTGCGTGGTCGAGGAAGGGGATAAAATCCTCCTCATCAGGAGGAAAAATCCCCCCTACGCTGGCCATTGGGCGCTGCCCGGTGGTTTCATCGAGTATCGGGAAAAGGCGGAGGATGCGGTGATAAGGGAGGTCAAAGAGGAGGCTAACGTGGATATTAGCGTCCAGGGGCTGTTGGGCGTGTACTCAGAGCCCGGCAGGGATCCCAGAGGGCACGTGGTCTCCATTTGCTACCTAGCGAATGGCAGGGGCGTACCGTGGGGTGGAAGTGACGCTGGGGATGCGAAGTTTTTTGACCATGCTGAGATAAAATATGAGGGGTTGGCCTTTGACCATGGGAAAATATTAAGGGATTACCGGGAGCTAAAGGGTGTCTGAGCTGTTCTGCGAGAAGTGCGGGGGCATGATGCTGCCTAAAGGAAAGGCGCTCGTCTGCACCAGATGCAAAACCAAAAAAGAAATTTTAAATAGGGATGACTTCAAACTTATTCAGGTAAACAAGAAA
>CAZDSM010000221.1:0-2851 GCA_964508205.1 Candidatus Hydrothermarchaeota archaeon
TTCGCCCTTAACCATGATTCTCAAGTAGTAATTAAGGAACAACATTCCCAGGCCGAGGACCGCGCCAAGGAAGAGATGTTGAGACTGGGTCGCGTAAATGATTCTATAGCTCCCAAGGTTCAAGTAGTAGAGCATCGAGACGATTATCAGTAGGTCCGCGTATCTGTCTAGGATTAATTCCCCACTGGCATCCCTCGTGATGATTAGAAACTCCCGTTTGACCTCGTCGAAGAATCCTGTTATGAAGATGAAGGCCGTGGAGAGGATGAGGAGACTCCCTGAGTAGGGGGATGTCGAGAGCCATAAGAAAAGCACTGCTGTTGTCAGGATTAAAAAATAAAAAAACGCGGTAATTGCCCTGGAGGAGAAATTCAATTGTTGAAATATCGTGGCAAAAAAATGGGCCACTGGCCTAAAGATGTTCCTTATTCTGAGTTCCATTTTCAATATCCTAATCTTGTTTTTTGTTAATAATGTTTGTGATAACACATGAGGATATTAGCTATAGACGTCGGCATGGGAACCCAGGATATCCTAGTCTACGACGACTCGGGGGTTCCTGATAACAGCATTAAAATGGTTTTTCCATCGATGACCCAGATACTGGCGAAGAGAGTTGCCAGGTGCAAGGGGGACCTCTGCTTCTACGGCTCGACCATGGGGGGCGGGCCCTTGGCCTATGCTATTAAAAACCATATGAGGAAGGGCTTTAAGGTGGCGATGACTCCAGAGGCTGCTAGAAGCCTGCGGGACAACCTTGAGCAGGTTCGGGAGATGGGGGTTGAGATCATAGCCGACGATGAGGTGGGCGAAAGCCGGGGGAGGCTGATTGAGACGCGGGACGTGGATTTCCCTTTCATAAAGCGCGTGCTCACGGAGATTGGGGAATGCTCTGACTTCGACGTTATAGGCGTAGCCGTGCAGGACCACGGTTATGCTATGAACAAATCAGACCGCGAGTTCAGATTCGAGAAATTCAGAGAGGCGCTGGAAAAAGACGGGAAGCTCTATTCCCTGGGTTTTTACAATCCCCCCGCCCATTACACGCGGATGAGCTCCCTGGCAGGGGTGATTAAAGAGCAACCTGAAAGAGCGTTCATAGTCGATTCAAAAATCGCGGCCATCGTGGGGGCGTTGTATGGGATAAAGGAGCGTCCTGTTATTACCATTGACATAGGCAACGGGCATACTACGGCCGCCCTTATGAAAGACGGAATGGAGGTCCTCGGCCTCTTCGAACACCACACCCACATGCTGAAGAGGCGTACCCTTGAAGATTATCTCCGGAGATTCGCAGCAGGGGAGCTGACCAATGAAGAGGTTTTCAGCGACGGCGGCCACGGATGCTACTCCAAGGAGGAATTGCCAATCAGAAAGATAAAGAAAATTCTCGCCACAGGTCCCATGAGAGGCCTCCTTGCCAATTCCGACTTACAGGTATCCAATGCCAGCCCTATGGGCGACGTGATGATGGCTGGGCCTATTGGCATAGTCAATATGATAAAAAGCTCGGGTCATTTTTAGGGTTAGAAATTGGATTACCTTCGATTCCCAGATAAAGGAGCTGGTGGATAAATAGCAAAGAAAACTTATATAATTAAAATCGAGTAAAATTACAACAGGTGGTTGAGGCGTGCCTGATATAGCGGTGAAGGTTAAAGTTGATTGCCGTGGAATGCACTGTCCAGCTCATGTAGTAATGATGCGGCGTAATTTGTCTCAAATCGGGGTAGGGGACGTGATGGAGATTATAGCTACTGATCCTGCTACAGAGAAAGATATCCCCCCTGCATCAAGGAGCATGGGCTTAGAGGTCCTCAAGCAGGAGGTCATCGACAAACAATATGTCTCGGATACCGGGGCAAAATACGACAGGGAATACCATTATTACCTCAGGAAAAATGAGTGAATTTGTGATCGACGGCCGAGGGCTTACCTGTGCTATGCTCACTACCAAGATCTGGAAAGAGCTACGGATGGTCCAAGGGAGAGATGCTGCTCGAATTATCGCCGACAATCCTGGTTCTCTGAAAGACGTGCCAGCGCAGATTCGAAATCTTGGTTTGGAAGTCGTCGAACAAGAAATCGTCGACGCGCCTAATGGGGCGCATGATACGAAGGAATACCACTATTATGTAAGGAGGTTGAATTAAATGGCTAAATTGAAAAAGATATGCATAATCTGCAGCAAGGGTACCCTGGATATGGGGTATCCCCCCCTCATGATAGGCGTTGCTGCAGCGGGGATGGGGGCGGAAGTGCACTTATTCTTCACCTTTTTCGGTATGAATTTGGTGGTTAAGAACGGCGCAGAGACGCTGAAAATATCCCCTGTAGGAAGGCCAGAAATGCCTATGCCCATGCCCAACATACTGTCCGTTCTCCCTGGGATGACTCCCATGGCGACCATGATGATGAAAAAGCAGATCAAGGACAGCGGCATCAACTCCATACCCGAACTCATGGAGATGGCGAAGGAGATGGGTGTGCATTTACATGCCTGCGAGCCCACCATGGCCATGTTCAACCTCAAAGAGAAAGACCTGATACCCGAGGCTCGGGGACACTGCCTAGGCGTAGCTGGGTTCCTGGAGCTTGCAGCGGACGCAGATATCACCCTCTTCGTCTGAAACACCCGCTTCCATCTGTAATCGAATAACGCGGATATTATATGGAACAAATGTAATTATCTTTCATGGAGCTCCTCGACAGGTACACCGCTCTCATAGAAGAAGAAATTTCAAAATTCTTCAGGGCGTATAAACCATCGTATCATCCTTTCCTTGCAGAATTATATTCTGTCCTGGAGGAGTACTGCCTCCGCAAAGGAAAGCGCATCGCTTCTTGCACC
>CAZDSM010000222.1:0-3882 GCA_964508205.1 Candidatus Hydrothermarchaeota archaeon
TCCAATCTACCTATCCACATCGCTGTTATTAATATAACTTTCGCTTGGGAGCCCATGTCATACCATTCACCAGGACTGATTATCGTCGGCCCTATGTTGAACATGGACGAAAAAGCCAGGGATATTGAATCCAGGGGCTGGTATCCTACCAGAGTGAAGAGCATTATGCTGAAGAACAGGGCGAATAAATACAAGAAGAATAGCCCTGCCAGCCTTATCAACTCCTCGTCCTCGATGATTTTGTCCCTGAGCTTGAAGGATACTATCGCCTTCTCGGGGAGGATGCTCTTCAGCACCTCCTGGTATCCGAGCTTGATGAGTATCATCACTCGAAGCACCTTGAATCCGCCTCCCGTCGAACCAGCGCAGGCACCGGTGAACATGAGGAAGAGGAAGACGAGCTTGGAGAAATCCGGGAAATCCATGATGGACGCGGTGGAGTAGCCGGTGGTCGTGCCTATGGAAACTGCTTGAAAAGCGGCAAGGCGAAGGGCCCGGGCAATGGAATAACCTTCACCTACCAGGTTGAAGAACACCAGTATTATTCCGAGGAAAATGATGACTAAGTACGCCCTTACCTCCGGGTTGTTCACGAGCTCCTTTTTATCTCCCTCCAGAATCCTGAAGTGGACCACGAAGCTTATCCCGCCGATGAGCATCAGCACTATGGCTACGACTTCGATGCCGAGGCTGTTGTAGCTCGCGATGCTCGTATTCTTAGTGGAATAACCGGAGGTTGCAAGGGTGGTTAAAGCGTGGTTGATGGAGTCGAACCAGTTCATGCCGGCGATGAAGTAAAGGATAATGCCCAGAGAAGTCAGGAGTATGTAAATTTTCCATATGATAGTAATGGTTGAAGCTATTCCCGGTCTAATTCTATCAGTCCTAGCTTCCGCGAAGTAAAACCGTCTCATAACTATGCGGGACTGCAGGAGGATCACCATGAAAAGCATTATCACCCCCACGCCGCCAATCCACTGGCTCAAACTGCGCCAGAAGGCGATACTCCTTGGAAGAGCTTCCACATCCCTTATCAGGGTCATGCCCGTGGTAGTAAACCCTGACATGCTCTCGAAGTAGCCATTCAGGACCCCCATACCGTAGTACCAATAGGGCACTGCTCCGAGGACCGAGATAATCAACCAAGCTAAGCCCGCGTTTATCATCGCGTGCTTGAGGAGGGTTTCCCCTGCGTTTCTTAATTTTTTTCTGATGAAATAGCCCACCCATATAGCCACGGCGCTGGGATAAAGGAAGGCGAGATACAGGTGGCTCTCCCCCGCCAGGTAGGCTATTAGAAGGGGGAGCAGTATCACGTAACCGATTACGAAGAGTATAGACCCCAGATCCCGAAGGATTATTCTAAGGTCGTCTCGATTCAGCCTGACAAATATACCCATTTTCACACCCTAAAAGCTATTTTTTAAGGATGAACTGAAGCATTCGCGCATAGGCGGGCCGTGTGATGAAGACCCCTGCTGTCGCCCCTATCATGGTGGTGACCGCGAAACCCTTTAGCATTCCAAAGCCGATAATGAACAGGGGCACCATGGCCGCGATAAGGGTCATCCAAGAACCCATGACTATGAAGAAGGCGTTCTTAATCCTATACCGCATAGACTTCTTTTTCTCCATCATTATCTCATCCAGGATTACTATCTGATTGTCCACCCCAGTGCCTACAGCGGCTATTATGCCCGCGATAGCTGGGAGATCTATATCCCATCTAATCAAGGAGGCAACACCGAATATAATGATTATCTCACTGACTCCGGTTACCAGTACCGACAGCACAAGCTCATGGCGCCTGTATCTGGTGTATATGACGACAGCGACGCCTATGAAGGCGAGAAATCCAGCGGTTATCGCGGCCTTGCTGAAACCCTCGCCTAGAACGGCAGATATGCCGTAACTGCCCACCATGTCCACTTTTATCGGCAAAGCACCGGAGCGGAGGATTACCTCAATCCTTCGAGCCTCCTCCATTCCCTCATCTTTGCCGCCTGTTTCCAGTACCATGCTGTTAACTATCTTCCCAGCCTCCAGCTCCTTCTGCAGGGAAAAGGAAATCGGGGCACTGTTTACCTCAATATCATCGAGGTACATGTAGACCAAATCGAAATCGGTCTCGATGGCTGCATCCCTGAAGCGCTCTGCTGCCTTGTCGCCGATAGTGAAGGGCACGCCCCAGTTGCCGCGCTGAGCTTCATAGCCGAAGGGGTCGATTCTCGTTAGCTCATCCCCGGTGAAGGCTGTGACGTTGCCAATCATTGCCGTCAGTTTCCCAGGCTTGCCGATGAGCTTCCCAGCCTCTATGGGGTCAACCCCAGCGATGTAGGCTAGGATGAACTCGTTGCCCCATGGCTTGAGCTTCACATCCCTGACCTTGAGGCCGCCCCGCAATCTCTCGTCCATAATGGTGATCACCCGATCCATCTCCTCCTGGGACAGAGGGCGCTCTGTCTGGATTTGAATCATGCTCCCACCCTGCAAATCAAGGCCTGTCGAGATTCCGCGAAATGACACGAGGGCGATGGACAGGACTACGAAGACTATGAGGAGTTGTATCCTCCTATCACTCATCATCCTTTCCAGAATTTTAACCACGCTCCAGGTGCCACTGCAGTATCCGGGCGTTCTGGATCCATGTGTTCATCAGGTCCACGACCAGGCCTATGAGTATAACAACGGCTATCTCCTTCAGCACAACTGAAGTGGAGGCTACGTAGAGGATCCCAATAGCTGATAGGGTGGTTGCCGCCATGGTTAGGCCTGTTTTCATCGCCCGCCAGAGCCTCTTCTCAAAGGTTCCCACCTTTCTGACGAGGACCCTCGTCGTCAGGAGGATATCGGTATCGACAGAGTAACCGATAAGGAGGAGCAGGGCCACGAGAGAACCTGCGGTAAGGGGAATCCCAAGGAGTATCATGATCGCGAGAGTGATTACGATGTCCGAGAAGGCAGATATAACAACTGCGAAGGATGGCACAAAGGTCCGGAACCTAATGAACACCACCACAGCCATGAATATGAGGGCGAAAAACACGGCCTTCACGCCTTCTTTTAGGGTTTTGAAGGATATTGATGCCTGGGCATCTCGGATGCTTATCGCATCTTTGGCAACGCCCATAGCGATTATACTGTTTTGGATGTTCTCCTTTTCCTCGACGCTCAGAAATGCGTCCAGCTGAACCGTATATCCTACTACCCCAGAGATATCGCTTATGGTATCGATGCTTAAGTCGTCATCGAACTTGGGAGCTAGAGCAGTAGCAATCTGCTCCTTCTCCAGAGGGCTGTAGATGGTTATAAGGGTGCCCCCCTTCAAATCGATGCCCATGGGTATCGCGTTCTTCTGAGCAGTAGTTGTAACAATTATCATAGAAACAACGAGCAGTATTACCGGGATTATCATAAGCTTTTTTAAGTCATGGCTGGATAACTCCATAGTAATCGCTAAATGAAGTAAATTCTTCGAATATAAAAGATTTAGGGTTTGTGATGAAGGGATACGACATCTTCACAATTGGCGTTGTGCTTATATTCCTGGGTGTGCTCCTCGTTATCATGGGAGCCTTCACCAGCGGTTTTAAGGCAAAGGACGCAGAGGTTAGAGGGGGTGGCGTGGTGCTCATAGGCCCTTTTCCCATAATCTTGGGGAGCGACCCTCAGGCAGCGAAGACTGTTATAATCCTCGCTATCATCCTAATTATCGTTGCCTTCCTGTTTTTCACGAGGTGGACTAGGTGAAGCTCATCATCGATAAGAGGGGTAAGAAACGCCTCTGCGAGGATGACGTAGTGCATACGGATCTGGGAATCGTGGACTTAAAGGATGTTGAGGATGGCGTGGTAAAGTCTCACCTAGGCCATGAGTTCCGCG
>CAZDSM010000223.1:0-3141 GCA_964508205.1 Candidatus Hydrothermarchaeota archaeon
AGTGTGGTTGGCGCTGGGATAGACGAGATAGGTCATACCGAGCTGCTTCAGGCGGCGCAAACGCTGGAACTCCAGGGTATCCACTACTCTAAGCTCGGTCTCATCGAGGAAGATGTCGCCATGGACGGAGTCTCGGATTACTTTAGGGTTTTGTATAGGTAATGTTATGCTCTTATCCTCCTTCCCTGATTTTTACCCCTAAATAATATTATGGTCCAACCCCCCTATTGGAGTTAATAATAATATTATGTTAATAATATTATAATAATATAATGTCCCTCATAAGAGATTTCAACTCATCATTAGTTTAATAATAGAATTTGAAAATCCAACTTTCCCCCTTATCCAAAGAAATTTATTACCCATTTTCCGTTTTAACGCCTACCGATACCTAAATTATTCGGATTACATTCATTCTCCAATTACCTGAACAATCACCCTGCGTTGCCTGGGGCCGTCGAGCTCCGCTAGGAAGATACGCTGCCAGGTGCCAAGCTGGAGACTCCCTTTGAGGACGGGTATAGTTACGCTGGAGCCCAGCATAATCGAACTTAGGTGGGCGTGGGCGTTGCTGTCAATTCGGTCGTGCTCGTAGCCGGCTCCCTTGGGGAGAAACTGCAGAAGCCTTTCATAGTCCTTGAGGAGCCCTCTCTCACCCTCGTTTATGAACAACGCAGTGGTGGTGTGTTTAGTGTAGATTACTGCAGTGCCTTCTTTGGTCCCACTTTTAGAGACGATGTCTTCGACTTTACCTGTGATGTCGATGAACTGGGTTTCACCATCGGTGCTTAATGAAATTATCGTGGAGTTCATGTTATACATTTTTTATTGGGTCATATAAAAGGGTTGCAGAAAAGGTAAACTTTTATATTCCCTTGCTCAATAGGAGCAGTGCATGAAGCTCCTGCTAATTCACGCGGATTTTATCGAGTACATGGTAAAAAGCAAAACCCGGGTAGCTGAGGAGATATCTGAGGAGCTAAAATCCCAGCGCTCTGAGGAGGTTTTAGCTGTCTTCACTGCTGTTGAGAAAGGCGATGAGGAAGCGCCCTCGAAAGCTGCTGAGCTTGCTGTAAAGGAAATCGAGGATGTTTTCAAGGAGGTAATGGCTGAGCGGATAATGCTTTATCCATATGCCCATCTGAGCTCCTCCCTCTCGCAGCCCAAGACGGCTGTAAAGGTGCTTAAAGCAGTGGAAGCAAAACTGCAGCAGCACGGCTACGAGGTCAAGCGGGCGCCCTTCGGCTGGTATAAGAGTTTTGAGCTGAAGTGCAAGGGACACCCTATGTCTGAGCTCTCAAGGGAGATTGCCGTGGGTGAGGAAAAGGAGCGGGTTTCCAAGGCGATTAAGGCTGAGAAAAAGTTGAAATCAAAGTGGTATGTCCTCGATAAGGGCGTGTTAACGCCAACAGAGGAATTCGACTTCACGCCCTATCCAAGCTTGAAGATTTTCTATGAGTATGAGACCGCTGGCACGAGGCTGATGAATCGTGAGCCCCCCCATATACGACTGATGAAGGACCACGAGCTCGTGGATTACGAGCCCGGTAGCGATCCTGGAAACCTGCGCTGGTATCCCAAAGGGACGCTTATAAAAAAGCTCTTGGAAGGGCACGTGACCAATATACTCCTCGACTATGGTGGGATGCAGGTTGAGACGCCCATAATGTACGACTTCGAGCATCCCAAGCTCAGCAAGTACCTCGACAAGTTCCCAGCGAGGCAGTACGTGGTTAAAAGCGAGGGTAGGGAATACTTCCTGCGCTTCGCAGCCTGCTTCGGGCAGTACTTGATGAAGCACGACATGACCATATCGCATAAGAACCTGCCCCTGAGGCTCTATGAGCTCACCCACTACTCCTTCCGCAGGGAGCAGCGCGGCGAATTAGCTGGGCTTAAGCGCCTTCGCACCTTCACCATGCCTGATATGCACACCCTGTGCAGGGACATGGAGCAGGCCAAGAAGGAGTTCATAGCGCAGTACGAGCTCAGCATGCAGTGGATGCGCGATATAGGTGTCGAGTACGACGTTGCCATGCGCCTCATAAAGGAGTTCTATGATGAGAATGAGGAGTTCATTAAAAAGCTCGCTGAGCTGGTGGATAAGCCAGTTCTCATTGAGCTGTGGGACCAACGCTTCTTTTACTTCGTGATGAAATTCGAGTTCAGCGTCAACGACGCTTTGAATAAGGCATCTACGCTGTCAACGGTTCAGGTGGACGTTGAAAACACGGAGCACTTTGATATTAATTATATAGACGAGAAAGGCGAAGCAAGGCATCCATTAATGCTGCATGCCAGCATTTCAGGGGGAATAGACAGAAACCTCTATGCGTTGCTAGAGAATGAGTGGATGAAGGCTCAGCGTGGGTTGAAACCCATGCTGCCCCTTTGGCTTTCACCCACCCAAGTGCGAATTATACCTGTAGCTGAGGAGCACTTGGATTTTTGCTGGGATTTGCTAGAGGAATTTGAGAGGTGTAGCATTCGGGTTGACCTCGATGATGAGAGCAGCACCCTCCAGAAGAAGATCAGGAACGCGGAGAAGGAGTGGGTGCCATACGTTATTGTTATCGGGCCAAGAGAGGTGGAGAGCGGCAGTTTAACAGTGCGGGTCAGGGCCGATAGAGGTAAACAAAAAAAGTTTACAAAGAACACCCTGATAGAGCGCGTGCACAGGGAGATTGCAGGGAAGCCCTTCAGGCAGCTCACCCTACCGAAGAGGTTGTCGGGGAGACCCAAGTTCAGGTGATGTAAAATACTAGTATTTGACACATGGAATAAACTTTAAATATCCAATTCTCATAATTTCGATGAAAGGAGAGGAGTGGATGAAGCTTACCCATGTGGATGAGAGGGGGGTTAGGATGGTTGAAATCTCGGGCAAGAGAGACGTGAGGAGGGTGGCGAAGGCTAAGGGCAATATAAAACTCAGGAAGGAGACAGTAGACCACATAAGGGCGGGGAAGGTAGAGAAGGGCAATGTTTTAACCACAGCGCAAATCGCAGCTACCCAGGCCGTTAAGAGGACCCCTGAACTCATACCCATGTGTCATCCCCTACAAATAACGGGTGTGAAAGTGGACTTCGAGCTCCGCGATGAAGAAGTGGAGGCCTTAGTTGAGGTCACCACCATAGGCA
>CAZDSM010000224.1:0-6542 GCA_964508205.1 Candidatus Hydrothermarchaeota archaeon
AGCGCCAGGATAGCCGCGCCCACGCTGGCGACGAGCTGCCACTGAGCCCAGGCTGTGAAGTCAGGGGTATAGGTGACCATACGCCTCGGCATCTCGCGGATTGCGAACCAGGCCCCATAGAACACCAAGGCACCCACGAAGGAAAGGACGAAGTGCGCCTTGCCCAGACTCTCGCTGTACATTCGCCCCGTAATCTTGGGGAACCAGTAGTAAACTCCTGCAATGAGAGTCATCATCACCGCAGGCACAAGAACAAAGTGGAAGTGCGCCAAAATCCAGTAGGTTCCTCTCAAACTGTAGTCGAGAGCAGCTGAGGAGTTAAAAACGCCTGTCGTGCCACCGAGGGCAATGAACATTCCAACAAAGCCGGTAATGAAAATCATTGGACTCTTGAATTTAATCTGACCGCCCCAGAGGGTGGCGATGTAGCACAGGGTTATTACGCCGAATGGTATGGAAATCAGCTCTGTCATAATGCTCATGTATATCCTCCAGGTAGCGCTTACCCCAGTTATGAACATGTGGTGCCCCCAGACGATGAGGCTCATAACCCATGCGACAATAAGAGAGGTAATTATTATGTTCTTGCCGTAGATTGGTCTCCTCGAGAAGGTCTGCACAATCTCTGCCGCCACACCCAAGCCCGGAAACACGAGCACGTACACCTCAGGGTGCCCAAATATCCAGAAATAATGCGTCCAGAGCAACGAGCCATGAGGCGCTGCAAAGAAGTTGGTTCCAAGCAGCCAGTCGCTCAGGAGGGTGAGTCCTGCAACGGCAAGCACTGGAAATATGACGTACATCAAACCAAAAGTAGCGAGCATGAACCAGACAAAGAGAGGCATTCTCAGGTAAGTCATTCCAGGGGCGCGCATGCTAGCAATCGTGGTTATGAAGTTTATCGTACCCAAGGTTATCGCGGCTACGAGCATCGCAAGTCCTGCAACTCCAAGCACAATTCCAAAGGCGTTGCCAGCGCTGTACTGGGGCGTGTTAAGAGGAGCGTAAACCGTCCAGCCCGTAGCTATGGCTCCGCCTGGAAACAGAAACGCGGAAGCTGCTACCAAACCGCCAAACAGGAACATCCAGAAGCTCAGGGCATTGAGCCTTGGAAAAGCCAGGTCGCGGCAACCTATCATGGCAGGTATAATATAGTTAGCTAGTCCAATGGAGAGGGGCGAAAGAAACCAGAGCACCATAACAAGACCATGAACGCTTACTGCTTGGTTGTAAAAACTCGCTGATATTATGCTAAGGTCAGGCGCAGTGGTTTGAGCCTTTAACAGCAGCCCCAGGACTGCGCCAATGCCTCCTAAGAGAAACGCCGCCAGTATATATAATATTCCTATATCCTTGTGGTTAGTCGTTGTAAGCCAGCGCTTTATGTCCATTTTACGTACCTCCTGCGTATTCTGCGTACCACTTCTCAAAGTCATTTGGATCTTTAACCGTTACAATAGCCTTCATGAAGGTGTGGCTCACGCCACAGATTTCGTTGCAGTGCGCCTGGTAGCTCCCAGGCTGCACAGCTTTAAACCAGACCACGTTTGTCTGTCCTGGAATAGCGTCTGTCATGAGCTTGAAGTCGGGCACATAGAAATTATGGAAAACATCTCGTGCAGTAGCTTCCAGAACAATGACTTTATTCGCTGGCACAACAAGCTCATTCACTGTTTTGTGCCCGTTGGGATAAGTGAAGCTCCATGCAAACTGAAGTCCCTCCACCTTTACGATAAGCACATCCTCCGCTGGGGGCTTCTCGATAAAATTAACCGTATCCTTAGTACCAACCGAGATAGGTATGAAGAGGAGGAAGAGCACCGCCGTAAGAATCCATCCAATTTTAGCCGTGCCACGAACAGAAGGGATAACCCCTACTCGCGGAGCGTCGGCCGGGTCTTTTGCTCCAGGGGCATGCTTGAACCGGAAAAGGGCATAAAGCAAAGCGCCGATTACTACTATGTTTATAACCACTGCAGCGTACAGGTAAAGGTCAAATAAACTCTCCAAAGGACCTTGACTGGTAGTAACAACCATTGCTTTTACCTCCTATTAATCGACAACAATTGCCGTGTTTTTAAATATCTCTAACTGTTTTAATTAAATCTAAAAGCATATTATTTAAATCTTTTCTTACACACCTTATTTCCAATTTATATAGGATAAATAGTCTGTCACTAATAATATGTAGAATAGGGGATTTGGAGATTTTTTATTATTACAGATGTTTAGATTAGCCCCAGGGGCAATGCAAAAGAGGAATTATAACCTCCACAATGGTGAATTAGCCGAGGGGTGTCGGCTCTGTATGGAGGGTGCGAAACTCGTGCTCTTCATCTCAGGAGTGTGCAACAGGACCTGCTATTACTGCCCCCTATCCGAGAAGCGCAAAGGCGTTGATAATTCATGGGCTAATGAGAGGCCGGTCAGTAGCATCGAAGACATATTCTTAGAAGCTGAGCAAATGAAGGCCTTGGGCGCCGGAATAACGGGGGGAGACCCAGACCTGAGGATGGATAAGACTCTCCGGTATATCCGAGCTTTAAAAGAAGCCTACGATGATTTCCATATCCACATGTATACCTCCAACGCCTTGGATGCAAACACTCTGAGGAAGCTCAGGGAAAGTGGTTTGGACGAGATGAGATATCATATTTTAAGCCCTGCTGCTTGGAAGTCCCTAAGGCTTTCTAAAAAACTTGGTATCCCTTCAGGGATAGAGATCCCCGCAGTCCCTGAGGAGGAAGAGACGCTCCTTGGAATCATTGATAAGGCTATGGCCGCGAAGGCCGACTTCGTGAATCTGAATGAGCTGGAATTTTCAGACACCAATTCCACAGAGCTTCTTAAGAGGGGATTCGAGGTAAAGGACGACGGCTTCGCTGCCTCAGGAAGCTATGAGACAGCTCTAGCCGTCCTTGAAAAACGCAACATGAATATCCATTTCTGCACCTCCCGCTATAAAGATGCTGTGCAGCTCAAGCGCAGGCTGCTGAGAATTGCCAAGAATACCGCCAAGGAATACGAGGAAATCACTGAAGATGGACTCCTGCTTAAAGGGGTAGTTATGCCTACTGGGCAGTTGGGACTTCGAATCTTGAGAAAGAAGATAATAAAGCGCTACTCAGTACCCCCTGAACTAATCCAAGTAGATGCTGCTAAAAACCGCCTAGAAACAACGAGGGAAATAGCTTCTTTTCTATCCGATGAACTTCATGGGAAAACAAAATGCTACTCAATCGAGGAATATCCTACCTATGATCGCCTTGAAACCGAGGTAATACCCCTCTAAATATTTAAATCTTTAAACCATAGGACTAATTAATGAGTCGCCGGATAAAGAAGAGGACGCCCCACTGGCCGTCGTATGCCAGGGCATTGAAGAGGGAGGCCGGCAGAATAGTCGAAGAATCGGAAGGGGATTTCAATCCATTAATCGAGAAAGCCCAAGGGATTGAAGACCCATACTACAAGGCCCAGGCCATCGCGTGGATTGCGAGGAGAATGGCAGACGCAGGGGTGGAGAGTCCTTGGGTCTTTTCAAAGGCGTTGAAAGCCGCAAAGGATGTGCAGCAGGAATGGCGGCGTGCCGAGGTTCTTGTCCAGGTAGCCTCGGAGATGTCCAAGGCAGGGACATGGGACGTGGGGGCGTTGGTAGATGCCATTGATTCTATTAGAGATCTCAACCCCAGGCGAAAGGCCCTTGAGGCCGCGCGCCGGAGGATGATCAAAGCAGGAGTTGATTTTTCTAAAATCCCTGCGAAGATTTCCAGGAAAAAAAGAAGGCTCCCCGTGGAGGCGCCTCCAACCCATAAACGTAAGGAGATTACCCTCGGCCTTCTCAATACATATGAAGGGCAGACCCTTCAAGATGCCCATATAAGGGCCGCAGCTAGGGCCGCGCCCCTCTGTTATGCCTACGGACTGAATCTCTGCATCTTCGGCTTCCCCTTGGTGGACGCGGAAGAGATCGTGTCCAGAGTGGAAAAAGAGAGCAGGATCGGCGAGGGCCTAGGTTATATCAGGAGGCTTTTCGACGATGGCTGCCTCTTTGTCCTAGGGGTCCCAAAAGAAGCCGCTCTGCCAGTCATTGGAGAAATCGTGGCAACTACCTCCAAGCCAGACCCCAAAAAGAGAGTCCAGCTGGATAAAATCGCGAAAAAAAGCCGTCCTTTTTGCGTCCTCATGGGACTCGGGAGCGGGGGGCTCCCAAAGGGGCTTCTGGGACTCTCAAGGCATCACCTCGAACTAACAGGGAAAGACATTCCCCTCGAGACCTGCACCGCCATGGGGGTCTTGGCGGCCCTCCTTTCTCCCTATTAAGTTCTATATCATGTTGCGATGGAGAACCGCAGGAGCGCTGCTATTCCTCCCAGGGCGAGGAGCCTTTCCCCGGCTTCATGTTCAGTGGAAACTATGATGACCTCACCTTTCTTTTTTTTTGCCTTTGCCATTAATTCCTCCACTACATGATTTTCCCTCAACGTGGCCTCGCTTATCAGGAGCTTGTCCACAGCTCCGAGGCCAATGGTTTTATCGACCTCTTTATAACCATATGTTGCCATGCCCGTATTCCTGCCGACGGCTTTGAAGACCTCCTCAACCAATCGCGTCTCCATGGAAACCCTGTTTTCCTTCACGATTCGGTCCACAACCCCCCTCTTGATGACCTCCTGGATCCCAGACTTTCCCCCAGCTCCGGCGCCTTCCAAGTAGCACTGGGAAGCAATTTCAGGAGCTTTTTCCCTCAGATAAGACAGGAAGTTTTCCTTCGTAAAACCTGGGCCGCAAATAATCGCAGCTTCAATCCCATCGCGTTTCACAACCTCCTCCAACTTGCCGGCTAGATCTGCATAAAAACGCCCCATAGTGGAGTCATAGTCCTTCTCCGAGCCCTTGCCCGGAATGCTCGATGTAACCCTCAACGGATAGTTTATACCGTATCGCCTGATAACCCCGAATTCGGCCTCGCCTTCTTCAACTGCTACAATCATGATCAGCGGGGTCTTGGATGCTTTCTCAGCTTCCTTGAGCCTGTCCAGCTCCCAGCCGTGCCACTTCTCCTTGGTAATCGTAAACGCCTCCCTGGGTGTCATCTCCAGGGTGTGATAAGAACCCATGGAGATGAGGTCCTCAGGACCGTGGATTATCTTCCCGGTAACCCGAAGCCGAGTTATGGAGGGATGGAACTCGACGTTTTCGACTCGTATTTCAAGAAACACCCGTTTCCTGACGCCCTTATCAGCTCTGAGCCGCTCTTGGTCCCTTACCCTCCTGACCCCTTTGCCTGACAGGAGGTCTCCTTTCGAGATGACTCCCTTCAAATACCACAGGTCATCGAGACTTTCCGGCATTAATTTGATTTTACCATCTTTCAGGGCCTTGCGGAGGATCCTCATTTCGATTCTTTATTATTTTACTGTCTTTATCAAGATATGCCCCTTTCCGCTTCTTACTCTGCCATCCTCTGCTCTTATATAGCCTGAAAATAAATAATTTTTTTAAGAATGCTGCTGGACAATTTCATCGACGAGAAACCCGTGGTGGTCTACGATACCCGGGAAGCCAAGAGCTTCGTGGTTCGCTATCTTAAGAAATTCGAAGATGTTACAATCGTTAAGCGCCCCCTTGAGATAGCTGATTACCTCGTGCAGACCAGTGGCAAGACTATTGCTGCTGAGAGAAAGCGGGCCAGCGACTTTTTATCGAGCGTCAGCGACGGCAGGCTCTTCACCCAGGTGGAGCACCTCCTTGAATACGAGGATCCGAGGCTTATTCTCGAGGGCGCAATTTTCACGAGCTCTAAGAGTGGGCGCTGCTACAGCATAGACACCCTCGGCAAAGCTTTGAACGTTAAACGACGCGCAAGAACCCAGCCCCGTACCATGTGGAGCACCCAATTCTTCATCCATCCTCACGCCTTTACATCGATATTCAAAAAGATCCAGGACCTCGGTATAACCATTATACCCACCGGCAGCGCCTATGATACCGCTGACCTACTGCGCTACTGGGCAACGAGGGGTGACAAGCGAGAGTACCTATCCATAAGGCGGAAATCCAAAGTCTACACCGACCTCGACAAGCAGTTGTTCCTCGTATCTGGTCTCATAGGTGTGAGCACCAAGCGCGCCGAAGCCCTCCTCAAAAAATTCGGAACGCCCATGAGGGTTTTCAACGCCTTTCTCGAGTACAGTCCAAAGAAGTTCCCAGTCGAAGGTGTTGGGGAGAAAACCGCCGGTGAGATAAAGAAGCTCCTCACCACCAGCATGGTGAACACCAAGCCTAGCAGATTAATAGAGTACGAGTTCAGGGAAAGCATCGCTGAGCTCCAGGAAATCCTCCACGGCAAGGAAGTCGAGCTTCGAAAAAAGAAGGTGCCAGAGATAAAGGACCTCCTCAAAGAAAAAGGCCTCAAATTAGACGGCAAGAAGGATGAATTGATTAAAAGATATCTGGAAACCCTCTCCGACGCGGAGAAAGTAAATGCGGTATTATTCACCCAGAAATATGAGGCACTGCTGAAGCTTAAGACAGAGTTT
>CAZDSM010000225.1:0-2584 GCA_964508205.1 Candidatus Hydrothermarchaeota archaeon
AACTTGGGTAGAGGCGGTTGGAGCATTTCGCCTTTCATCGATGAGGTTGAAATCCACGACTGCGGCGCAGAGTACGTCCTCGTGGTGGAGAAGGATGCGGCCCTGATAAGGCTCATTGAGGAGGATTACCACAAGAAGAACAAGTGCCTACTTATCACCGGCAAAGGCCAGCCGGACATCGCCACGCGCCGCCTCACACGCCGCCTAAACAAGGAGGAGAAGCTCCCGATCTACATCCTCACCGATAGCGACAGCTACGGCATGCAGATATGCTCCAGCTACAAGCGTGGGAGCATCGCCCTGAGCTTCGAGAGCCCTTATCTTGCGGTGCCCAAGGCCAAGTTCCTTGGATTACTGCCCAGCGACCTCGATAAATTCCGCGTGCCCAAGGCGGCGCGCCTCGAAATGACGGACTGGGACATGAAAAAAGCTCAGAATATGCTCGCTTATCCCTGGATAAAGAACAATAAGCGCTGGACAAAGGAACTAAAGCTCATGATAAAGCACAGGGAGAAAGCCGAGTTGCAGGCGTTGGCAAAGCACGGCATTACCTTCATGACAGACGTTTACATTCCTCAGAAGCTCGAGAGCAAGGATTGGATATAGATTAAGAAAAATTTTCCGATACCGATATTATCGATGTGAGCGATGCTTTACCGCTATAATAATAGGTTCATTTATAAAAGAATGGAGTTTAGCCGTAAGTATATATAACGATTAAAGCTTATTTTTCGCCGAGTAGAGGTGTTAGGGTGAGCCAGAACCATAGAGCTGCTGAGGAAAAATGGGCACGCAAGTGGGAAGAAGAGGGGGTTTTCGAGGCAGACCCCGAGAAAGGTAAGCCTAAGATATTCGCCACCTTTCCTTTTCCATACATGAACGGGCCCCTCCACTTGGGCCATGCTTTCACCTCCACGAGGTGCGACGTGTATGTGCGGTTTAAAAGAATGCAGGGATACAACGTCCTCTTTCCATGGGCCTGGCATCTTACTGGCGAGCCCATAGCAGGGGCCGCGGAGCGCATTAAGAAGGGCGATGAATCCCAGATAAGGATTTTCCTAGAGGTAGATAAGGTACCTGAGGAGAAGCTGGCTAAATTCATTGAACCAGAGTACATGGCTAGATATTACATTAAAGAGGCGAAGGCATCCCTGAAGAAGCTCGGCCACAGTATAGATTGGCGTCGAGAGTTCACCACTACCTCGCTGCACCCCCACTTCAACAAGTTCATTGAATGGCAGTACCTAACCTTGCGGGAGAAGGGCTACGTCAGGAAGGGCACTCATCCTGTGATATGGTGTCCCAACGACCGCTCGCCCACTGGTGACCATGATAGGCTTCGTGGGGAAGGAGCATCCCCTGTGGAGTTCATCCTCCTCAAGTTCAAATACGGCAGCGCCTTCTTACCTGTTGCTACTTTGAGGCCTGAGACCATATACGGCGTCACCAATATGTGGATTAACCCAGAGGCGGCCATGGTTCTGGCGAAGGTCGAAAAAGAGGAGTGGATAGTAAGTAAGGAAGCAGGGCAGAAGCTCGCAGAGCAAGTGGACGAAGTAGTCATTGAAAAGGAGTTCATGGGCTCAGAGCTGATAGGCAAAACCTGCCTTCATCCCCTGAGCGGCGAAGAGGTGTTAATTCTTCCAGCGTCCTTTGTGGACCCCGAAAACGCCTCAGGGGTGGTGATGAGCGTGCCATCCCATGCGCCTTATGATTATGTTGCCCTTGAAGATTTAAAGAAGGACCCAGGGAAGCTGGAGAAGTACGGCATAGGCGTTGATGATGTTAAGGCCATAAAGCCGGTATCTCTAATAAAAGCTCCGTCTTATGGTGAGCACCCGGCCATCGAAATATGCGAGAAGATGGGTATTGAGAACCAGGAGGATGCACGCCTAGAGGAGGCGACCGAGACAATCTATAAGGAGGAGTTCTACAAAGGCGTGTTGAAAGGAAACACAGGGAAGTACCGCGGGATGAAAGTCTCGGAGGTGAAGAAGACCCTGGTCAGGAATTTCAACGCAAAGGGCATTGCAGGGAGGCTCTACGAAACCTCAGTTGAGGTGGTGTGCAGGTGCTCGACGAAGTGCCTGGTGAAAATCCTGAAGGACCAGTGGTTCTTGGCGTATTCTGATGATGATTGGAAGGACAAAGTCAGAGAAGCCTTAGCCGAGATGAAGGTTCATCCAGCGGAGGCGAGGGCGAATTTTGAGTACACTATTGGCTGGCTGGAGGACAAGGCCTGCACCAGGAGGACCGGCTTGGGCACGCCTCTGCCCTGGGATACGGAATGGATAGTCGAGACTCTGAGCGACTCTACGGTCTACATGGCCTTCTACGCCCTGGCGAAGTTCATCAATACCAGGGAAATAAAAGCTGAAGTATTGAGCAAGGAGATCCTGGATCACATCTTCCTCGGCAGAGGCGAGGCACCGGCGCTGTCAAAAAAATATGGTATTGGAGAGGCTCTTCTCGAGGAGATAATAGGGGAGTTTGAGTACTGGATGCCGGTGGACATGAGAGTTTCTGGGAAGGACCTCATACCCAATCATCTAACTTTTTTCATTTTCCAACACACCGCTTTATT
>CAZDSM010000226.1:0-2664 GCA_964508205.1 Candidatus Hydrothermarchaeota archaeon
CGCCGTGCATTGCTGCTATGGCGCCGCCAATGGCACTGGTTATGTGGTCGTATCCGGGGGCTATATCTGTTACTATTGGGCCAAGGACGTAGAAGGGCGCTCCCTTGCAGAGCTTTTTCTCAAGGACAACGTTCGCCCCGATCTCGTTCATCCTCATATGTCCTGGACCCTCGACTATGCACTGGACACCTGCCTTGCGTGCTTCTTCAACCAGCTCCCCAAGGATGATAAGCTCCTGCACTTGTGCTCTATCCGTGGAGTCCTTTATGCTCCCTGGGCGAAGGGCATCGCCAAGGCTGAGGGTGACGTCGTATTCTCCTGCTATCTCCAGGACCTGGTGGAAGTTCCCGTACAAGGGATTCTCGGCCTCATTCTGAAGCATCCAGTGGGCGAGAAAAGAGCCGCCCCTGCTCACTATATCTGTGAGGCGGCCCTGCTTCTGCATCCTGTCAACGCATTCCCTAGTGATGCCTGCGTGAATGGTCATGAAATCAACGCCATCCATTGCTTGCTTTTCAATGGTGTTGAAGATGTGGTCCGGGGTTATCGCTGAAACATCACCTCGTTTCCTTGCCTCTACCACTGCCTGATAAATCGGCACCGTTCCAATTGGAACCGGCAGGGAAAGTATTCGCCGCCGTATTTCATCCAGGTCACCCCCAATGCTCAGGTCCATTATCGCGTCAGCGCCGTACTCTACAGCAGCCCTCCCTTTCTCAAGTTCTTCTGCGAGGTCCACGCGATCCGGGGATGTGCCTATGTTGGCGTTGATCTTAACCCTGATAGCTTGGCCTACGCCCAAGGGTTTAACGCCCTTCCTGACCCTGTTTCCCAGGATAACGGTCTTCCCCGCGACCATCAACCGCATGAGCTTCTCCACGGGCAGCCCCTCGTTCCGGCTCACCCACTTCATTTCTCCGGTAATCTTTCCCGCCCCAGCATCGGTTAATTGAGTCATGCTACACCATTTTATACTTCTTAACATATATATCTGAATATGAGAGAAATCCGGGTTAAGGACCTGATAATAAGGGACGTGGTAACCGCTAGTCCAGAGGAAATCCTGGCTCTCGCCAAGTTGAAAATGATGCGCCTCGGCATCGGTGGCTTACCTGTGGTTGAAAACAGGAATCTCGTGGGTATGATAACCCACCGGGACACAATTTTGGCTGGGGAAAGGGCCATGAACCTCCGGGTCCAAGATATAATGACCTCCAAGGTACGGGCGATACGCGAGGACACGACCTTGAGGGAGGTGGTCACGATTATGAAGGAGACCGGGTACCAGCGCCTTCCGGTGGTTAGCCGCGGAGAGCTCGTGGGCATCGTTACCCAGAGCTGCATAATAAACGCCCTGGCAGAGGAATTGAAATGATTATAACCCTAACTACGGATTTCGGGGACAGCGAGTACGTGGGTGCCATGAAGGGCGTCATCTATTCCATCTGCCCCAAGGCAAATGTCGTGGACATATCCCACTGGGTGAGGAAGTTCGACATCCGCCACGCGGCCTACGTCGTTCTCTCTACCACCCCTTACTTCCCCAGGGGCACCATCCACTGCGTCGTCGTGGACCCTGGAGTAGGGACTGAGCGGAGGGGAATAATAGTGAAAACTAAGGAGCACATTTACCTCGGCCCTGACAACGGTTCCTTCTCCTTCTTAACCGATATCAGGAAAATCATCGAGATACAGCAAGGGTCCAAATCCATGACCTTCCATGGCAGAGATGTCTTCGCCCCTATTGCCGCGAAGCTCGCCTGCGGCTATGAAATCGAGGAGTTCGGCGAGGAGATAAAGGACGTTAAAAAGCTTGAAATAAAGAAGGCATCGAAGGAAGGTGGTGCAGTGGTCGGAGAGGTGCTGTGCATCGATGCCTTCGGCAACGCAATAACAAATATATGCTCGGAGATATTAAACTTGGGTATCGGTGAGACAGTAAAGGTGACGGTGGGAAAAAAGAAGTTAGATGCGAGGTTCTTGGAGAGCTACGGCTTTGGAGATGGGGAAGAATTAATAATCACGGTCGGCAGTTCAGGCTTTCTGGAGCTTGCGGTTAACAAAGGCAGCGCCAGCGCTGTCCTCGGGTTGAAAGGCGGGGAAAAGGTGGTGGTTAGATGAGAGGGCTGCTTATAGGACGCTTCCAGCCCTTCCATAAGGGGCACGTTTACGTCGTGAAGAAGGTTCTCAAGGGGGTGGACGAGCTTATAATCTGTATAGGCAGTGCCCAGCTCAGCCACACCCTGGATGATCCCTTCACCGCGGGCGAACGCTTGATGATGATTGCCAACAGCCTAGCGGAAAACGGTATAGAGAAGCACTACTACATCATCCCAATCCAGGACGTGAACAATAACTCTCTCTGGGTCAGCCATGTTAGCAGTCTCACGCCGCCCTTCGCCAAGGTCTACTCCGGCAACACCCTTGTGAAAAGGCTGTTCAGCGAAGTCGGTGTTAAGGTAACGACTCCGCCTCTTTTCAACAGGAAGGAGTACTCCGGAACCGAGATTAGGCGCCGGATGCTCAAGGGCGAACCATGGGAAGACCTGGTTCCAAAGGAGGTAATGCGGGTGATCAAGGAAGTGCAGGGCATAAAAAGGATTCACAATTTAGCTAAGAGCGATAAAATTTGAAGATGTGCTCGTGCCTGACTGTCTTTCCTAT
>CAZDSM010000227.1:0-6138 GCA_964508205.1 Candidatus Hydrothermarchaeota archaeon
CATATGCATGTATACCGAGAAACCAGGGAGAAACAAAAACAGCCGAGAGCATTCTGGCTTTGTTGAGGCACGGACGGAACTATGGGATGACCGTGTTAAAATTATGGTTTAAATGAGGCGTTGAGATGTATATTGAAAGAATAACCCATGGCTCAAAAGTTCTGGCGATTATACTGCGAGATGATTACATTAAAAAGGGAGTGAGTTTTGTATCTCCTGAGGAGTATCCTCTTCAGATGGGCGTTCATGTGAGAAAGCAGGGAGAAGTAGTTAAACCCCACATCCATAGACCTTTTATCAATATCGCTGAAATCCCTTCTCAGGAGGTGTTTCATGTAGTTTATGGAAAGGTACAGGTAGACCTCTACAAAAGAGGAAAAAAAATGAACTCCTGCATTCTGAAAGATGGGGACACGATACTCCTCGCTTTTAGTGGCCACGGCATTAAATTTCTAGAAGATACTAGGATGATAGAGGTAAAACAGGGGCCGTACAGGGGGATAAAAAAAGAGAAAGAGTTTATTTAGGGGTCGCAATGAAGATACCAATAGCAGAGCCTCTTTTGGACGGGCGAGAAAAGGAGTATGTGCTGGACTGCATAGAGAAGAACTGGATATCCTCTAAGGGCGACTATGTAAAAAAGTTTGAAGAGGGGTTCGGCAGATACTGTGGTGTGAAGTATGGTGTTGCTACAACTAGCGGTACAACCGCCCTTCACTTATCTTTAGAAGCCCTAGGAATTAAGCGAGGCGATGAGGTGATAATGCCTTCTTTTACCATGGCTGCTACGGTCTTCGCTGTGCTTTATACTGGCGCCAAGCCGCTCTTCGTGGACTCAGAACTGCAGACATGGAACATCGATGTGGATAAAATAGAGAAAAAAATTACTGAAAATACTAAGGCGATAATGGTTGTTCATACCTATGGGCATCCTGCAGAGATGGACGCTATCAACGATATCGCCGCGGATCACGATTTATACGTAATTGAAGATGCTGCCGAGGCCCATGGAGCCGAGTACAAGGGGCGGAAGACGGGTAGCCTAGGTGATGTAGCGTGCTTCAGCTTTTACGCCAACAAGATAATAACCACCGGGGAGGGTGGGATGATAGTTACAAACAACAAGGAGATAGCAGAGAAGGCAAGAATGCTGGGAGACATGGCCTTCATAAAAGAGAGGAGGTTTTTGCATCCGCGGCTGGGATTCAACTATCGCTTAACAAATCTTCAGGCAGCTGTAGGATTCGCACAGCTAGAGAACATAGACCAGCTCATAGAGATAAGAAGGAAAAATGCAAAATTGTATAATTCCCTTTTAAAAGATATTAAAGGGTTAACTTTGCCCCCAGAATTGAATCATGTTAAAAACGTTTACTGGATGTATTCTATACTTATTGATCCTGAATTCGGTAAGTCAATAGATAATCTCGTAGATAAACTCGCTAAAAAAGGAATAGAAACAAGGACATTTTTCATACCGATGCACATGCAGCCAATGTTTACCCGTGTTAAGAGACGATATCCCGTGGCGGAAGAGCTTTCGGAGAAAGGTATTAATCTCCCTTCAGGCGCTACTTTGCGAAGGGACAACATAGCGTATATAGCAGAAATAATAGCAGATGAAGTCCAGAGGTAGACAGAAAATCTAGCCACTTAGGGATATGGCAAGTGATATGCGGATTATTTGAATTGGACTGGATTCCGGACCCACAGGACTGCTCCAATCACACCTAAAAACCAGTAAGTAAGAAGGGCGTATAGTAGCGAGAAGGCCACAGCTTCGTCAGCTTTAATCCCGATTAAGGAAAAGAGGAAGATGCAGGTTGCTTCCCTGGTTCCCATACCTGAGATGGAGATAGGAAGAATCTCAACGATTGTGATGATCGGTATGGAAAGAGCGAGGTAGGAGATGGGGATTTTCAAACCAAGGGACAAAACGATTAGATAACCCTCGCCTATGGTTAGGCCCCAGGTAACGAGTCCCAAGAGGAAGGCCGTTAATATCAGGCCTTTGTCAGAATTTTTTGCATTATGGTAGAACTCCCTTAAGGCGGGCCTGTATTTTTCGGGGGCGAATAAGGAAAAAAGGAACTTAAGAACTTTTTCTATCAGCCCTCTTTTCATGGCCACGAAGAATGCAATTAAGAACAGAAAAGTAAAGAGAGAAAAGTATAAGGGAATACTAATATAAGTCCCCAATACAGCTACGGATATTCCCAGGAGGACGACAAGGGTTATTATATCCAACAGTCTGTCGATGAATACTGTGGAAACTGCTTTGGCGGTGGAGATATTATTACTCTTTCTAAGATAGAAAACCCTGATTATGTCTCCGGCCCTTGCTGGTGTCACTAAACCGGTGAAGAGGCCTATCAAGAAAATCTTGCATGACGATAATATAGGATAATCAGTTGAATGTGCTCTGATTATCTCTTTCCATTTCAGGCCTTTTGTCAAGACGTTAGCTGCTAAGAGAGGAATTAATAGTAATAAATACCACGGGTCTGCTGAAAGCATGACCTCGGCTATACTTCGGAGCCCTACGCGAGAGAGAATGTATACAAATAGCGCGATTCCGATGACTACGAGTAGATTATGGGTCCTCATTATTCAGCACCTTAATCGATTTTCATCATCTTTGACCAACCCTGGACCCAGAATTCGAGATTGTCTTTCCGGTAGCCCTCGAAGATATCACATATATAATGGAAGACGAGACCAAGAAATAAGACAGGGCTTTGGGCGTGTAGGGTTACTATGGAAATAATAGCTAATACAGGCAGGTTATGCAAATAAAAGTATTTGAAGACTCCAAATCTCTCATTGTAATACTGACTCATAGCTTCCATGATTCTCTTCTTTTTAATCATCACCTTTATTTCCCTCGTTAAGGGATTATCTATGAAGAAAATTGAGAGAGTGTGGTCAACGATATCGATAAAAAGTGTTAAAATCATGGAATATGCGAGAACGGAAACGTCAAGGGGTATGAAAAACCTCAACAACAAGAACAGCAGGCTAGTCAGGATAATGTGCCTTAACGGGTGCATGCTTCACTTCCACGCTCAGCTTGTCAGGCCTATCACTGCCCTAAATCCAAAGATATACCTTTTTACGTCGCCAACCTTCCTAGTCCTAAGAATCTGCCTTATAATGTATCTGGGCCTGAAGTAAAAGCTCTTATGGGCATAGCTGATCTGCTCCTTCAGTTCTTCTTCAGTTAAGCCGGAGGGAACGTAAGGAATCTCGGCATCCGGCGAGTTAATCATAACGTTGTAATGCTCGTATTTTTCGTGCCTTAAAGTGCCTTCTTTAACAAGGTTATCGTATATTTCCGTGCCAGGCAGGGGCACAAAGGCATAGAAGTTGACAGCGTCTAGGTCAAGGCTTTTAGCAAATTCTATTGTCCTGTTTATCGAATCAGAGGTTTCGCCAGGCGTTCCTATGACGAAGCAGGCTCTGATGTTAAGCCCTGCGTTCCTAGCCCAATATACTGCCCTTCTGCTCATGGAGAGGGTTATACCCTTCTTCATCCGATTAAGCATTTTTTGGTCTCCAGACTCTAAGCCAAAGAGAATCTGCCAGCATCCTGCTCTTCTCATCTCCTTAAGAAGTTCCTGGGAGACTGCATTAACTCTGGTGAGGCACGACCACTCTATGTCTATTCCTCGCTCACTAATTCCCTTGCACAGGTCGAATATTCGATTTTTATCGAGGGTAAAGGTGTCATCGAAGAATTTAATCTCCCGTGCACCGTGCTTATAAATCACCTCCTCCATCTCGTCAAGAATGTTATCTACAGAGCGCAATCTTGTTACATTGCCGAAGATCTTCCTGTCGCAGAAGGTGCACTTGTTGGGGCATCCCCTGCTACTCATTATCGTCGCCAGGGGTTCAGACCTGCAGGAGGCAGAGGTGGGGTGGTAGCTGGATAGAGGAGGAAAAAGATGCCTGGCCGGAAAAGGGAGTTTATCAAGATTCTGTATGAAAGGCCGGTGGCCGGTAAAGTACGTTTTTCCATTTTTCCTTAAGTAGAGGCCCTTCACATTCTTTAAGTCTTCGCCAGCCCCTATTTTTTGAATCAATTCTAAGAACGTTACCTCCCCTTCCCCGTACACTCCCGCATCGAAGCACCCGTGGGCCATTGTAGTTTCGGGGGCAGCGGTTATATGAGGGCCCCCAATCACGATATAAGAATCCGAACACTCTTTTTTAGCCTCTACAGCTGTTTTTACTGCGCTGGGGAAGGAAAGAGTTGTGGCGGTTATTCCTATTACGTCTGCCTCTTTCCTCTTCAGCTCTTTCCTCAGCTCTTCATGATCTATATTTAGGGGTTGGCAGTCAATTACCTCCACCGCGATATCGTTCTCCTCTAAAACGGCTGCTATGTAGCCTATGCCGAGAGATGGCAAGATGTTAGTGACCACTTCCATGCTGCTCTTACCTGCCTGCTCCTCCATGCTCATGGGAGGATTAATCAACAAAACTCTACTATCCTTTGATGCAGGTACCTTAGATAACATATTTTACACGTTCACTAGATACGTATTCTCATAATTTACAGCGTCGAAGCCGAGTTCCTTGTTTTCTTACGGTGTGGTCGATGAACCCGGTGACCTTTCTATACTTGTAAAGCTTTATAAATCTTAGGGGGCATAAAATCTCTTCACGTGTCCTACTAACAAAGCAGTATATCTAAACTATTTTTCTAGAGTCAATTTCTTGTAAACACTTTCCAACTTCGCTGCTGCTATATCCCATGTATATTTTTCCAAAACTTTTTTTCTTCCATTATCACCCATTTTTTTTCTAAGCACTGGGTTGTTATATAGGTGCATTACTCTTCCTGCTATCTCATCCACGTTTTCGAACTCCACTAAATATCCATCAATGCCGTCTTTTATTATTTCAGGCATAACCCCCGCCGCAGCACCGATAACTGGTTTTCCACATACCCAGGCTTCAAAATAAGTGATTCCAAAGGCCTCATCAATAGAAGGCTGGACCAGAACATCGCATCCATCGAATATATCCATTTTCTCATTTTCATCGACCCAGCCGGGCTCAATAACTCTCAGATGTTTAAACTTCTTTATTTCCCTGTACCATTCCTTCTCAACCGTATTACCTAATGCGACTAGAATCACGTTTGTGGATCGATTCAGCATATCCACAGCTCTCAATGTATGTATGGCTCCTTTGTAATACTCTTTAAAAGGCAAAAGCACGACAAAATCATTTTCATCAATCCCGTATTTCTCTCTGAATCGCTTCCCTGCACGAATTTCCCAGTCTTTAGGCTCTATGCCCAGCGGAACGACGTATATTCTTTCTTTTGAAACACCTATTTCTATTAATTTTTCTTTTTCTATTTGCGTGCAAGCAATAACAGCGTCAGAATTTTTGATTATCTCTTCAACGTGTCTGTTTTTTTGATGAAGAGTGGGCATTTCGAAATGATAAAGGGGGAGAAGAACAAAGGGTATTTTCTTTTTTCGCGCGGCGTGCCATGCCAGCCAAGTATGAACATAAATGGGGGGTGTCGCGTGAACTATATCGTAGTCAGAATTTTTAATATGCGAGTATACATTCGGTATGAAGGGGCCGTAAGAAAGCAAGAAAAAACGTTCTTTAAGTGAAGCAGCTCCAAGTATCCGAGAAAAAAAATAGAGAGTATGTAATATTACTTTTAACGGGTAAAGCACATCAAACCTTAATACATTCACACCGTTAATCTTATCAACTTTTTTTTTAATCCTCCTTGAGAAAGGATTATAAAAGACGGTATGAAAGCCGTTGGAAGTAAAAGCCCTGGAGGTTAAAACTGTTATAGGCCGCCCGTTTTCTGCCAACTTTTCGGACACAGCGCACATATACCTTTCAGCACCTCGCAGTTGTGTAGCGGGCAAATATTTTTGAATTACATGAGCAACCTTCATGTGTCACCTCATTAATCTAGTATCCAGCGTAGTAGTGTCTTTTTCATCCTTCTAATCCGATTTAAAAATTTGGAGCTTGTATCTAGAGAGATGAAACAGAGTATATCAAATATGGTTAAAGGATTTGCAAATATTGACTTAATAAAAAACTTTTTGCCACCCTTAATATCACCACTCCTCCACAGAATTATCCCTCCAT
>CAZDSM010000228.1:0-2693 GCA_964508205.1 Candidatus Hydrothermarchaeota archaeon
TTTTCAGGCCGGTCACCATGGCTATGTTACCCGCTACAACGTAATCGGTCGCCATGCGCTCAGGGCCGAAATACACGCCGACCTGCTGGGTTCTTGTTTTGACCTTGGCGTTCATCATATAAACTTCCCTGCTCTTCTCGAGGGTCCCTGAGAATATCCTGCCTGTAGCAACCTCTCCCGCTTGAGGGTCGATGGCTAAGTCCGTAACCATTATAACCAATTTGCCCTTTGGATTGCAGGCCATCATTGCCTTACCTTGATCGCTTTCGACATCCCCATGCCAAATATTGGGTACCCTGTACTTCTGGGCATTCGAGGGGTTGGGAAGGTGCTTGATTACCATGTCGAGAATGACCTCGTGAATCTTGGCTTTCTTCGCGAGTTCCTTCTGCTTTCCTTGCTCATTGTACTCGATGATATCCTTGAAGGTAATGCCGCTTTCCTTCATGCGGGGCATGTTTATGGCCCAATTGTAATAGGCCGAGCCGAAAGCAACGCTCCCATCTTCGACGCGAACCTGCCACTTGTTCTTGAATTCTTTGGGGGCCATGTTCTTCAATATATTGTTGAACTCAGAGATGATTTTCACGAATCTCTGCTGCATCTCCTCGGGCGTTAAACGGAGCTCGTTGATGAGCCTGTCCGCCTTGTTTATGAAGAGCACAGGCTTGACCCGCTCTCTCAACGCCTGCCTGAGCACTGTTTCGGTCTGAGGCATCGCCCCCTCGACGGCACACACAACCACCAACACGCCATCTACTGCGCGCATAGCCCTTGTAACATCCCCTCCAAAATCCACGTGACCCGGGGTGTCTATCATGTTTATAAGGTAATGGTCCCCCGCGTACTCGTGGACCATGGAGACGTTCGCGGCATCTATAGTAATGCCCCGGGATTGCTCAAGCTCGTCTGAATCGAGGTAGAGTTGCCGGCCCGCAAGCTCCTCAGATATCATCCCTGCCCCGGCGAGAATGTTGTCGCTAAGGGTTGTTTTGCCGTGGTCGATGTGGGCGACTATGCCCATGTTTCTAATGTGTTCTGGCTTGTCCATGAGTTTCGTTATCTCCTCAGCCATCTTTTCCCGTCTTCCCATCTTCCTTCACCTGCTTTTCAAAAAGAGCTACCTAGCAGCCTTTGCAATCCGTTCTATCTCCTCTTTCTTTGAAATCGAATGACTTTTGATATCATAATTAGCAGCTGCAACTATCTCGTCGGCGAGGCAAGCAGCCATGGATTTCTTATTTTTGAAGGCAGCCTTCGATGCGCTGACGCAGATTAACCTGAGGGAGACATCCAGCCTCCGCTGGGGTGAAACATCCACGCTCTGATGATAGGCTATGCCGCCGTATTTTATCCTTGTGGTCTCCTCTCGCGGAGAAGCATTGGACAGCGCATCAACCAGGACCTGGATGGGATTCCTCTTGGCCCTCTTTTCCACGGTTTCAAAGGCCTCCCTGACTATCTTAAAGGCCTTTTGCTTTTTCCCGGTATTTCTGCCGCTGGGCCGCCTGTGCTTCTTCCCGTCATGACCCGTCACGGGTATCTTGTTGACCAATCTCTCGACAATGGATACTTCCGACTTCCCAAAGGACTTCACATGTCTGCCTCCCTGATGGGGCAGATAAAAAGGCTTTAAATTTATATAGGTCCTTAAACCCGGATCCTTTACTTCCACCTTCTCGGTCTCCCATCTGCCAAATACCTTGATCATTAAATCACCTTACGGGCTTCTCCTTTCTCCCCCTCACCAATTCCTCCAGGGAAACGTCATTCACCTTTATCACCTTAAACCTAACCCCTGGTATGTCCCCCATGCTCCCCCCCTTACGACCTCCTATGCCGTCTATGACGACCTCATCGTGCTCGTCGATGAAGTTAATGGCCCCGTCTCCGGGAGTAAAGGCAGTTACCTGCCGGCCACTTTTAATGAGCTGAACTCTGACGCATTTCCTTATCGCTGAATTGGGTTGCTTCGCTTCGATGCCCACTTTCTCCAGGACGATTCCCCTGGCCATGGGAGCGCCCTCTAGGGGATTGGACTTCTCCTTAAGCCTCAACACTCTGCTCCTGTATTTAGGACTGTTCCACCTGAACTGCCTGCGGTTGTTTTTCAATTTCCGACCTGCGAACTCGCCCGTTGCTTTCTTAGCCATGTCCTTACCTCATACTATGATTAGGTCGCTGATATTGTGGTGCCGCCTAGATAAAACCTTTGCCTTGGACAGGTTCTCACCTCTCCTGCCGAGTAGGGACATCTTGTCCCTATCGTCGATGGCCACCTTCGCCACCTTCTTGTCAACAAGTTTCGTGATGCAAACATCGTTTACCCTGAAGGGATGGAAGATATTCCTAATAAATTCCGCCGGGTCCTCGGAGTACTCGATAACCCCTATCCTCCTGCCCAATGACTGGCGGACTCGCTGGATATGCTTGCCCTTCTTGCCTATTGCAAGACCCATATCACCTTTCTTAACTATGAAAAGGATTTTGTTCTCGTCCTCATCGGCAATGCAATCCTTGATCACCGCGCCAGTGATTTTCTCAAACATCGCTATGTATCCAATGTCGTTGGCCGAGAGCTTTACCTCCATGGGCTTACCTCCTGAGGAGCTCGAATATATCCGACTCTCCTGCCTCATGGACGCCGAGCATCGATATAATAAAAGGCTTCCCACAAACCGAGCCAAGCTCTA
>CAZDSM010000229.1:0-7088 GCA_964508205.1 Candidatus Hydrothermarchaeota archaeon
ATGCTGTCAATATTTTTCTGCTTACGACGGTAACCACATACAGATAAGTGATCCGCCCTTACCTCGTCGAATTGGAAAATATAAATACACTTAGGTTGGTCTTTACTCATATTTTTACCTCCTACTTTTTAATCGTTAATCACTTATTGGTTATCGGTTCAATATAATATTTTCGGTTAAAGACTGGAACTTGGCATAGTTAAGCACTATCCGGTGGCAGTTTAAACAGCATCGCTTGCGCCGGAGAAAGTGGTGGATACATGAATGACAGCCCAGTGCTGAGGATCATCTATGACCCAAACTGTTGTGAGAGAGGGATTCATCCTCGCGGATAGCGCCTACTACCCCCTCCAAATTTACCTCACCGGTGACATCCTTGTCTTCGACTACCGCACCGATACGGGGTAAATAGCATTGGGGGGAATTTAATCCTCTGGCTCACGAAACTGTAAATCACGTTTCATACCTCCTTAAAAGATGGAGGATCCTTGGAACTAGATATCTAAAACTTGAGCTTATCTTCATTTATTCTGTAGCTCAAAAGGGCTGCCAGCAGAAGGAGACTTGTGCTTATTACGAAGGCATAAAAATAACTTCCAGTATAGTCGTAGATTGCCGCTGATACAAAAATGCCACTTGCTTGACCAAGGGCATGGGAAAACCATATCAAACCTAAAAGGGAGCCCATAACAGACGGCCCATATATTTTTCTTACAAGACCGGAAACCAAAGGGACAGTAGCAAAATAAGCGAACCCGTATAAAAGGATGAAGATGTATAAAATTGAAACATCCCTCCAAAATATGAATACAACCAATAACAATACAGCTAAAGACCTCAAAAGATAAGTTGCGGCTAAAGGATTCTTTCCCCCTATTCGATCGAAGAGGAAGCTCATAAACAATATCCCCAAGATACTTGTCCCCCCCACCATTCCAATAATATTAGCTGCAAACATCTCGGAAACACCTAAACCACTGAAAAAAATTGGAAAATGAATAACTTGTCCGTGGGCCGTAAAACCGCAAACATAGAAACCCAGTAATAACTGCCAGAAAGGTCTAGTTTTAAAGTATTGCCTAATACGGGGAGATTCAATAGGAACCCTAGGCCCTCTATTTAAATTAACCTCATTTTCTGGGTTATTCCTTACAAATAGCAGTATAAGTGGAAGGATTACAAACAACATTATACTGCCTATGAGGAAAAAAGAGGCCCTCCAGCCATAGGATAGGATTACATACATTGAGATGGGCAAAATTAATAATTGCCCCGCACTAACTCCAGTAGATGAAACTCCCAAAGCTAGTCCTCTCTTCTCTGTAAACCACCTGGAAACAATAACTGAATTCGAAAGTACCGTGGACCCACTGAAACCTATGCCTGCTAGAAATCCAAACACAAAATATAATTCCCAGAGCTCTGAAATATGCGGCATTAGCGATAGGCTTACTCCCAGGACAAAAACGCTGACAGTTAACACTTTTTTTGGCCCGTACTTATCTATGAGCCTTCCCATAAAGGGCTGGAAAATGCCGAAGACGATCATTGCAATAGAAATAGCTAATGAAATTTCAGTTCTACTCCAATTAAACTCCTCTATTAAAGGCTTGAAATAAAGTCCTATGGAAAATAAAATTCCATAAGTCATGAAAAGGGTGAAAAAGGATATCGCCACTATTATCCACTTGTAGGCTGGCTTGTTCATGTTGTCATCGTTAAGCTACAAGATTAAATAACTTTCCGCAACTGTATAGTCATGCCCCCATGTAATGAAGAAGGGGGGGCTAGGCACGCCTATATTTTTCCCTAATACTCCTCTGCTTCAGGAGACGTCTCACTCATAGTTATTGTAAGTATCGCATATCAAGGGTTTCATTTTTATATCGCCATTGACTTAGTGTGATGGAGAGGGGCAGATTTTTTGAGAACAGGAGGTTAAAAATTAAGCAAAAAAATCATTGCTCATCTCCAATCACTCTCAAGAATTTTCCCCCTAACTTTTCAGCTTTAACCACAGCATCAAGACGTCTTCACCGTATATACTGGCCCCAAATGCGTCAGCAAACTTCTGGGAAATTGGTGCCCCACCTATCTTATCTCTAGTCCTCTTCCTTCGGCGCCTTCATGTCCCCGCGGATTTTCTTTTTCCCCAGGAGCGTATCAACGAAGTCGCGGTAGAACTTATTCAGTGGATGGTTATCATCCTGCGGAAGCGCTCTTCTTTCTTCCCAGATAAAGGCAGGGAGCATTGCATTTGCAGTTGCAACGGCTGGGAAAAGCCACGGAGCACTCTCAATCGGGCCGAACAAAAGGAAATCCTGCCAGAAAGAAGCACCTATTGCATGGGCAGCGCTGTCGAGGGCTATGAAACCACCCTTCTCGAATATCCTCTCCGTCTTTCTCTTCACCATGTCGGTCCCATTCGAAGGAGCACAGCCCACAGGCAAGCCGAATTCCTCCTTCACCCTCTTGCCTGCGATAAAAGCGAAGGCAGAAGATGGGATGCTCATTAAAGAGGTGTCGATGATATAATTTTTAAATCCTGCTCGCTCAGCCCAGGGTAAAAGCTTTTCCTTTAAAATGCTCAGCTTTCCAGGTATACTCGGGTCTTGAGCGTTAAAAGCTACGAGAAGCACGTTTTTAAGACCAAGTTCCTTGATAGTCGATATTTCCAGCTCGATATCGGTGCTCCAGGGGGCAAGGCTGTTGTAGATGTGACGATCCTGCAAATTCTGCTCAGATATGAACTTCGCAGCCCCAAGCTTGGGTTTAACATTCCAAATGTCAGTAGTAAAAGGCATATCCGTTATGCTGGTAACGAAGTCGATGTAATTGGCGGCTTCCTCTGTATAGTTTGCTACCAGATCGAGACCCGCGGGTATTCCTGTTTTATCTGAGATGGTTTCCAGATCGTTAATAAGTATCTCAGCCCTTTTTTTGTTGAATTTTCCCTTTTCCCTGTCTGCCTCTCTCTCAAGGACTTTTTTATGGCCCGAATAGAACATACTGGCGACCATAAAGGTGGAATTTTCACCCGGAGATCCTCCGACCTTCACGCCCCCAACCTTATGTACCACTTGCTTCTTTTCGAAACTGAACATTTAGATCACCTACCTCGGTATTTTATCTAGGATATCTTGGACATGGGGGAATTTATCCTTCATGTGGGGAAAGTGCATGGCCTCCATGAACTCTGTTTGAAAACTAGGATCAACGGTGAGCTCGATGTATTTGATTTGTCTAGCCGTCTCATTAGCTTCTTCCCGGCTCTTCCTGCTGAGCAATGCTACTCTGGCGCCGTCGCCAGCGGCGTTGCCCACTGCAACTACTTTATCGAGATCGCAGTCAGGGAACATCCCCATTACCATGCTCGCCTCCTTATCAATATAGCTTCCGAAGGCCCCTGCTAATATAACCTTGTCCACCTTGGTTATCCCATGACGCTTCATCAAAATCTTGCACCCTGTGTAGAGGGCTCCCTTGGCTAGTTGAATTGCACGAATATCCCCAAGGGTCACAGTTATATCCTTTTCAATGGAAGTCTCCTCCTTCCAGGCAAGGACAAACTCATACTGCCCATTCTCATCCTTCCGCAATCTCGGGGAGTTCAATTCAGTATTGAAATTCCCAGTCTTCTTAATAATGCCTGTCTTGTACATCTCAGCTACAACCTCGATTATACCAGAACCGCAGATCCCTCGAGCATTTACATCTTGGACCTTCGTATGCCAGTCAGTCTTCCCTATGACCTTGTATTTCACCTCTAGGGTCTTTGGGTCTATTTTCACCCGTTCTATAGCTCCTGGCGCAGCCCTCATGCCGTATTTGATCTGAGCGCCCTCAAAGGCAGGACCGGTAGCACATGAAGTGGAGAGGAGTTTTTTGTTATTGCCCAGCACTATCTCTCCGTTCGTCCCTATGTCAATGATGAGGAGCATCTTTTCCTGCTTTTCAGGCCTAATTGCGACGACGACGCCCATGTTGTCTGCGCCCACAAACCCTGCCTCGATAGGGAGTACGTGCACATAGGCACCTTTAGACGTGTTTAACCCCAAGTCACGGGCTTTGATGTCTATGGAATGGTGCAATGCCGGAGGAAAAGGAGAGAGGCCGACGGGCTCAGGGTTAATGTTCAGTAATATGTGATGCATACAGGTATTTCCGACTATCACCAGCTCCAGAATATCCTCTGGAGTTAAGCCTGCCTCCGACGTGACATTATCTATTATTCTACTCAAACCTTCGATGATAGCCCTGTGCATCCTTCCAAGCCCATCTTCTTGGGTCATAGCATAGGTAATCCTAGACATTACATCCTCACCATGAGATACCTGTGGATTCATCATAGAATCCACTGCGATAACCTCACCTGTCTCTAATTCGGTGAGATATCCCACTACCGTTGTAGTGCCTATATCGATGGCGAGGCCTACCCGCCTGTCATTGTGTCCGGGCTCCACTTTCACAATCTCCACGTCATTTCGAATCGTGATGGTAACCTTCCATTCATCGGCCCGTATAATGTCTGGGAGCTCCCTCAGAACCAGGTAGTCAATGGAAAGATTTTCAAGGCCATGCGAGCTCTTCAATTCCCCCAACAGCCTTTCCAAGTCTCCTTCAGGTTCTTCCAATGTCGCGGGTTTCAGATTCACGCAGTATTTTTTTATGACTGGATCTATCTCTACTTTAATGTCTCCTGCGGCTTTTCTTACGATTTGCCCACCGCCCCTGCTCTCCTCTGGCACGAATACGAGGACTTCGCCCTGAATTTTAGCCGTGCATGAGAGCCTGTAATTCTTCTTAATATCCTCCCTCTTGAGATGTTTCTTTTCGTCCTCCTTTAGGGGTGATAGGTTTTTCATTTGTGAATCAATGCCAAACTTTTCAAAAAAGCCTTCCTGGATTTGGACCTTGCATTTCCCGCAGGTTTTTTTTCCACCGCAGACGGATTCTATATCGACCCCCAGCTCTTGGGCAGCTTCTCTGACGGTTCTACCTTTCTCCACTGCACCCCTGCTACCCGAAGGTTGGAAGATTACCTTGTACTTCACCGTAAAGATGCCCCCTAGACCTTCCCTGCCTTTTTCATCTTCCTAAGGCTGGATACCATTCTTATGGCCTCAGTAAGAGCATTGCTCGCGTCCTCTCCGTAGCCGTCCGCCCCCCATTTATCGGCGACCTGCTTGGTGACCGGTGCCCCACCTATCAGTATCTTCACGTTGGGGTTTTTCTTGTGCATATTCTCGATGATCTTCTTCATTCCAACCATAGTGGTGGTCATCATTGCAGACAAGCATACAAGATCGCTGTCTGTACGCATCTGCTCTTCAACAAACTTGTCAAGGGGCACATCTCTTCCTAAGTCGTGAACTGTAAAGCCCACGACATCAAACATGAGCTTGACTATGTTCTTACCAATATCATGGACATCGCCCTCAACTGTTCCAATAACCACCTCGCCCTTGAGCCTGGCCTCGTTATCATCCTTCTTAACATGGGGCTTAAGGATATCCAAGCCAATATAGAGGGCATCGGCACACATGAGCACCTCCGGTACAAAGTACTCGTTCTTCTCAAAAAGATCCCCCACTACTTCCATGCCAGCTGATAATCCCTCGAAGATGCCCTCATTTGCATCATAACCAGCTTCAACCCACGTATTTGCAAGCTCCTTGACCTTGTCTTCTTCGTAGTTTATCACTCCATCCTTCAACCCCTTAAGTAACTCTTCTTTATTACTCATATCAAACCTCCAAAATTCTTCCAAATTCCGCTGTCGCATTAACTAAGGATTTCATATTTTCCATAGGAACGTCAGGCCAAATGTCACACCCAGGCATAATACCGTTTACACCAGCATTTATAGCTATTTTAACAGCCTCAGCCACGTCCTCAGGAGTGCCTTTAACAAGGGTGTTGAATGCGTCTATGTTTCCTAGGATTTTAACGTCTTTCCCGAGCTGCGCTCTCGTCGCAGCGATGTCATTCCTAGGCTCCACACTTGTAGCTTCTGCACCGCATTCATACATCATCCCAACAATCTTGTTAGTGTCGCCGCAAATATGGAGAATCCTTGGAGTATGAAGACCGTTAATAGCCTTCTTTAGCGGCGGCATAATTAAGGTTTTAAACATCTTCGGGCTAATTATGTCAGACGGCGCTCCCATCTCCCTTACCGTGATAAAATCCGCACCAGCACTTTTCAGGTGATTGCCAAGCTTTATGATAGGTTCAGTCAGACCGTCCAGGATATTCAAAATATCCTTCTGTCGCTTGAAGGAATTCTTCAGGAGCTCATTGAGGTCCATGAGCTGTCCTGCTAAGGTGAAAGGGCCGAGAACATAGGCACCGATGCATACCTCCCCCCCTATCCTTTCTTTAAGTTTTTTTATTGCTTCTACTACAATGGGTATCCTGCCTCTCTCGAGGTAATCCTCTGGAATTGCTACTTCGTCGTCGGTTGTTAGAACCTTTGTTTTGACGGTTGGATAAAGAAGTCCCTCCTTTTTATACTCGTAAAAATTTATCTCACAGCCTAGAGCCTCTGCCTCTATGCCCAAGTCGAAAGGCACCACGGCCGACTCAAACCCATAGAGTTCGTATGTAGATGCAGCGGATAACGCCATCTTCATGCTATCACGATGAGCATCTGAAAATTTAATGTCGTGTTTTTTCAGTCCATTTAAGGTCACATTCCCCATGCCACTAAAACAAGGGACTCTATCTATCGGTTCTCCATTTAATAGCCGTAAAACTCTTTCTTTAGACGACAATTTCTCTTTCATTTTAAAGCACTCCTAATTTTTCCTAATTTTCTTTAAATAAAATCTTTTATATGTCTTTCCTATTTAAGTGAACTTATTATTGAACGTATATTATTGTGTTACATCAATCTTAAGATAGTTCCTTCATAATTAAATCTTCAAAGCGAAAAGTCTTTTCTGAACATATCCACTCACACCTTTTGCAAGCGGTTCCATTGCATAGTTCCGAAAGAATTACAACAGTGTTCGGACTTCCCTTTTTTACGGTTAAAGCGCCTTCTGGACATTCTTTAGCGCAAGCTCCGCAAGCCGTGCAGTCTT
>CAZDSM010000230.1:0-12480 GCA_964508205.1 Candidatus Hydrothermarchaeota archaeon
GGGGAGGCTATGCTCTTGCTTATTAGGTTCAAGCATGCTTCATTCATTCCGCACAAGCCAATAGTCGAGAAATGGTTCCTGAAGGTCCCTAAATAGGACTTGGTGTAGGGCATGAGGCCGTTTTCCATGTTCCGCTCAACCACCGTCCTCTTGATTTCTAGGGAATCCTTGGCAAGGGCCATATAGTACTTCAACTTTTCAAGGAACTCCCTCTCGTTTTTTGCTTCGTAGCCCAGGCGGTTCATGTTAATGGTTACAACACCTATGCTCCCCGTGCTGTCGCCGGCGGCGAAGATGTGGCCTGGCCTATTTATGAGCTCATTCATGTCCAAATTAAGCCTGCAGCACATGGCGCGGATGCTTTTCGGATCTAGGTTGCTGCCTATGTAGTTCTGGAAGTAGGGGGTGCCGTACTTCGCGGTCACTTCGAAGAGGAGGGCAGCGTTCTCACTATCCCAGTTAAATTCTTTTGTCAGATTATACGTGGGTATTGGGAAGGTGAAGACTCTACCATTGGCGTCGCCATCTCGCATTACTTCGAGAAAGGCCTTGTTTATCATGTCCATCTCACCTTGACAATCGCCATAGGTGAAGTTTTGAGGTTCACCGCCAACAATAGATGCCTCGTCTTTCATGTCCTCCGGAACTACCCAGTCGAAGGTGAGGTTGGTGAATGGCATCTGGCAGCCCCATCGCGAGGGGATGTTGAGGGAGAAGATAAGGCGCTGGATGTTCTGCTTCACCTCCCTGTAGGAGCGGTTGTCGGTTTTTACAAAGGGCGCGAGCAACGTGTCGACCGAGGAAAACGCCTGAGCGCCGGCGAACTCCATCTGCATGCAACCGAGATAGTTGACCATCTGCGATATCACCACATCCAGGTGCTTCGAGGGCTTGGTGTCGACTTTGTTAGGAACGTTGCCAAAGCCCCTGAGCAGGAGGTTTTTCAGGCTCCAGCCTGCGCAGTAGCCCACGACGCCGTGGCTTAAATCATGGATGTGAAGGCAGCCCTTTTTGTGGGCCTCCGCCATAGCTGGGGTGTATATCTCGTTGAGGACATAGTTCGCTATCACTTTGCCCGCAGTGTGAAGCATTAGTCCCGAGAAGGAGTAGTCCTCGTTGCTGTTCTCCCGCACGCGCCAGTCCGTCTGGTCCAAGTACTCGCTCATGGTGTTTTGGACATCTATGAAGACTGACTTCGTATCTCTAATCTTCGATCGCTGGTGACGGTACAATATGTAGGCCTTTGCCGTCTCGGCGAGGTTGTTCTTGATTAGTACCCGCTCGACAACGTCCTGGGTCTCTTCGACTGTTGGGACACTTTTTTTGTCGAATTGATATTCAAGGACCGCCCCCACTTTATCGGAAACCTCTCTTGCGAGTTTGCTCAGGGAAACCTCCTTTGAGTAGGGCACCCCTGTTAAGGTGGCCTGATCGCTCGGTTCCGTGGCCTCCGTCGCTATAAGAGACTTATATATAGCGTTCGTAATCTTCCTCTGGTCGAATTCAACTATCCTGCCATCCCTCTTCCGGATTTTAAAAAGAGTAGTTGAGCGCACCTCGTTGTTTTCCTCGTTCATTTTTACTCTCCAGTTTCGGTGTTGTTCCCCATCTATTAGATTAGGATATCAAACAATTCAGTAATTGATGGTTAACATAAATATACAATAATCGTTATATAAACTTTTCCATATTGCTCTATTAATTATTTTTTAGTATAAACTTAATTTTATTAACACGATTCACTGAGTTGACACACTTCATGTCCCTGCAGTTTGAAAGTTTAACTGCCTTTAATATAAGAAGTAAAATTTAATAGTTTTAGTACATTGGAAAAGTATTGGCATGGAAAATGCACTCCCCCAAGTTCTTAGTTATACTATTTTCTTTTGATATTCAAACAATTTTTGAATAATAAGTTAATATTAAAGCCATATTTTAAAGTGCATGAAGGCTTTTATACAAATTTATTAACTAAACTCCGAAAGATTTATTATATATTAAACCAACAAGCTGGCAAGGGAGGTTAGTGCATGGATGAAACCAACAGGACGATTTTAGAGATCCTTCAAAGGAATTCGCGAACTCCCTATAAGGAAATCGCGAGATATGCGCGAATAAGCGACGTGGCTGTGCACAAACGAATAAAAAAGATGGGGAGAATTATCAAGGCTTTTACCGTCCTCGTGAACCAGGGCGAGTACGGCAAGGGGATGACGGCAATTTTTGAGATCACATGCGAGGTCGGCAAAGCCCTGGAGATTGCAAAAAAACTAGCGAAGATAGAGGACGTGACCGAAGTTTACACCACCCTGGGGAAGTACGACATTGTGGCAAAGACACGAACAGAGGATATGGAGAGCCTCAAGGGTATTATGGAGAAAGAGCTCATCAGGATTAAAGGCATCAACGAGATAAGGACCAGCATCGTCTTCGAATGCGTGAAGGAAAATGTAAGCCTGGTGATGTAGAGGAAAGACTTAAGTAGACTTTTATATCGTTTTTTTTTAGAAAGGAGTTTTTAAAATGCGAGTAGAAGAAGGCGACACTGTAAAGGTAAATTACACCGGTAAATACGAAAATGGGAAGATCTTCGATACATCCGACGAGCAAAAGGCTAAAGAAGCCGGCAGTCACGTTCCTGGGAGGGAGTACGCACCATTAGAACTCAAAGTTGGGGTTGCCCAGGTAATAAAGGGTTTTGATAACGCCTTGCGTGGGATGGAGGAAGGGATGGAAAAGGAGATAAAAATACCACCAGAAGAGGCCTACGGCGATAGGAAAGAGGAGCTGGTGCAAGCCGTGCCCCTCGCAATCTTCGCTCAGAACAATATGAAACCCACCAAGGGTATGAAAATAAATACGGGTCAAGGCGTGGCAGAGATAATCCATGTCGGACAAGAGGAAGTAAAGCTGGACTTCAATCACCCCTTAGCAGGGAAGACAATCTACTTTGAAATAAAAGTGGAAGAACTCAAGAAGGCTAGGTGAACATCTCCCCCGGGGGCATGGGTTTCGAGGGCATGCTCTTTAACGCTTTCTCAAGATGGACCTCCGTTACCTTCTTGCTGTCCTCCAGGATGGCGCGGTGAAGGGCTGTCTTCAGGAGCTTGTCTTTTATATCTCTACCGGAGAAGCCCTCGGTGCGCTTAGCGTATACCTTAAAATCCGCTTTTATCCGCAGGGGGGACTTCCTCGCATAGTTGCGCAGTATACCTAGCCTCTCCTCTTTGGAGGGGAGTTTGAACTCCATCTCCTCCTCGAACCTACTCCTAAGAGCAACATCGAGAACTCGAGGGGTATTGGTGGCAGCTATTGTAACGACGCCTTTGTTCTCATGTATCCCCCCGAGCTCGGTTAACAAAGCGTTAACAACCTCAGAGACATCGCCCCTAACTGATTGGAAGGACCTGTCCAAACCTATGGCATCTAGCTCGTCTATGAATATTACCGATGGAGCTCTCTTCAGGGAGTCCTTGAAGAGCGCGTGGATGCGCTTTGAGCCGTCGCCCACGTACTCACCGATTAAATCTGTAGCGCGGACCAGGAACAGCGTTGATCTCGTCTCGTTGGCCAGGGCCTTAGCGGTCATGGTCTTACCCGTACCCGGGGGACCGTAGAACAGGATGTTCCTGGGAGCCCATTCCCCAAACCTCTCAGGCTCGTGGAGGTACTTCATAACAACCTTGCACTTCCTCTTCACTTCCTCGTGGCCGATGATATCATTGAACTTAATTAGCCCTGATTTCGGTGTGGGCTCAGCTGGCCTCTTAACCTCGATTATCGTGTCTTCGGTGATCATGCTCTCACCCCTGGGCAGTACCTTGATTACCTTGAAGGCGTAGTCAGGTATAATGCGCTGGTCGAAGAGATAGTCTCCCTTATTCACAGCGCTCCCCACCCACTGCTCTTTGGCGTAGATTTCAAAGAGCTTCTCATCAGGGATTTTAATCGGGTAATTTCTGTGAACGTCCTTAAGGGCGAACCCAGATGGCATCAGCTTGACAAACCTGGCCGGTGGGGCTTTATGCTGTGCTGATGCTTCGGTTTCCGATTCCTTAACCTTGATTTGTATCCAGTTGTCGAGGTATGTTTGTATGGGGATTCCTCCGAAATGCAATATCTTATTAGGCCTAATATCATAAAAATTTTTTGACGTATGAAGAACAGCTTATCCCGAGCCAAGCTCATCGCTGGGATAATGTATTTAGAGGAAGGAAAATACGAGAGAGAGCGGTGAAAGGGCTTAAAGCTGAATTCGGTGCCATAGAGGCTGATAGCGAGGCCTTCCTATTCGATTTACGGATTACTACGCCCGGGAGATGGGCCCTGGATTAAAGAAGCGGTTTCTCTGCTTCAGGGAACCCGTGGAGAGGGATAAGCTCAGGGATATCAAGGCTTTCACAAGGGCCCTGAAGGCCTGGCTCTCGCTGAAAGGGAAAAGGCGCGTCAACATCGACCCCGAGTACGTTACCAAGAATAATCTCGGCCTCGCTTCAACTAAGGAGCGGGGACATCGGATTTACCTCGGCAAGGGGGTATACGCGGGGGTGGTCCTCATCTTCAGGAAACATAGATTCATTTACATGCCATGGACGTATGCCGACTACAAAACCAAGTTTGCTCGAGATTTCTTCTTAGGGGTCAGAAACTCCCTCCAAATTGGATAGCATTTCACGATGCCTCTCGCAGAGTTCAGGTTCTGAGAGCTGGGCCTTTAACACCTCCTCCTGCCAGTGGGCGTTATAGAGCCTGCACCCCTTGGATTCGCAGAAGGCATCGCCTGTGAGATGATAAAAAACCCCCTGCATAGCGTACCCCTTGAGGACCTCTATCATCCTTTTATCCTCGTAATCTATGAACCTCTCTGCGAGCATCTCTTTCAACTCCTCCTTGTTCCTGCCCAGGCGTCTGGCCACGTAGAATTCCCTGGGCTTTGCCGGGGCCTCAACGAGGCCCGTGGTGGAGATCAGCGTAGGGTATCCGAGGATTATCACTCTGCCGTGATACCGCAGATCATCCTCATCATAGGTGCCGAAAAACCTATCGGTAAAGATGATATGATGATAGTTGAAGCTTCTCCGCTCCCTCTGGATTAAGCCCTGATAAAGCTCCTGAAGCCTGAGACCGTCGTAGAGAATTCCCAGGGGCAACGCTTCCCGGCGAATCACTCGCTCTTCGAAGCTAATCTCACCGGTCATGGGCTCATTGGGCCGAAAGGGCTTATAGGCATTGAGCACCCGGATTTTAGTGAACTCCATAGCGAGGGCATCGACCAAGCCCTCCATTAGCCCTCTCCTTAGAAGCCCCTCTGTCAGGGATATCTCAGCCCTCGGGAGCCTCTCCTTCAAGTAGTCCTCAACCTCTGTGACATGAAAATTTTCTACCCTGGACTCATCATAAAGGAGGAGGTGCATGAGGTTAATTAGCCGTTTTCTATTAGAAAAATATTTTTGATGTTCAAATCTCGAAAAATAACCTTTTTATACATCCTCCCCAGGCTGGTTTATCCCTCTTTTTAGGCATGCTGACGTAGAAGGCGATCCAGCCCTTGAGAGCATTGATTGAAAGCTTAATGGGGCTTTCTCAAGAACTGAGGGCCTTATTTTTTAAGAAGATCTATTGCGATCTTTGCGGCTCGCTTGCCTGAGAGCAGCATCGCCCCGAAGGTAGGGCCCATTCGCGGTAGACCGTAGACCGTCGAGACCGCCATGCCCATTACGATGAGCCCTGGATGTACTTCACCGGTGTGCTCGACTACCGCGTCCTCGCTCCTCTCCACCCACATGGCACCGAAACCCTTGGTCGTCAGTATTCCGCGTCTCTCCAAGGCAGCCACCACTTCCGCGTCATGCCCTGTGCCGTCGATTACCATCTTGCTTTCAAGGGATATGGGGTCGACACAGGTTATCTCCCTGGGCAGCGCCGAGATAGGCGTCCAGTTAATAACCACTCCCGCAACCCTGCTACCCTCCCTCAGCACCACGTCGTCAACCTTGGTCATGTTCAGTATCTTCACCCCTGCATCGCACGCCGTGGCAATGAGCTTCGAGCAGGCGTGGGGACCGTCCGCAACATAGAGGCCTTTACGATACTCATTGTAGGGCGCACCTATCTCGTCCAGCACCTTATGGGCCGGGCCCCTGACAGTAACCTTGTTCATGAGGTAGCCCCCTATCCAGAATCCCCCGCCCAGATAGTTGTTTCTCTCAATTATCAGGGTTTTAACCCGTCTTTCAGCCAGCTCCTTACCAGCCATTAAACCAGCGGGCCCGCCGCCAACGATAACCACGTCGCTCTCCGCGTACGCATCCAGCTCCTCGGAGAAGCCCTTAATTATCGCCCTTGTTACGTCCTTTTCTTGAATGTTCTCGAAAAGCATATTAGTGTCCTCTTATTTTTTTGATGAAAAATTTAACCTTTTCTTTCAAATCCTCAGCCTCTGTAAGAGCAGAAATCATGGCTATATTCCTAGTCCCCGCTTCTAGAACCTCGTCAATGTTGTTCTCGTTTATCCCACCTATTGCAACAAAGGGTATACTTAGTTTTCCCCTGAGCTCCTCTATAACCTTTGGCCCTATAGGTCCGTAGTCCTTGGTCTTCGTCGCGTAAATCGCCCCTATGCCTACGTAGTTCGCACCCATCATCTCAGCTTCTAATGCTTGGTTCACGTTGTGCGTAGAAATACCAATGATTTTATCACTACTCAGAAGCCTCCTCGCTTCCCTGATAGGCATATCTTCCTGCCCCAGATGCACTCCGTCAGCATCTATGGTTTTTGCCACGTCCACCCAGTCGTTGATAATAAGCAGCACTCCCTTTTCTCTGGTTATAACTCTGAGTTTCTTCCCGATTTCAAGGGCTCTGCCTTTATCCTTCTCCCTTAGCTGGATTATCCTGGCCCCCCCTTCCATTGCCCCCCTCGCGAATTCAACCGCATTCAATTTACTGGGGTCGGTTATCACATATAGGCCGGTAAATTTAACTTTTTCGCTGGGAAGTCCCCTTCCACTTTGGGGAGGGATGGAGAGCGGAGTACTTTTTCCGTGCTCTTCCGAAACAGGTATATCCTCTTTCGCTGCATATTTCTTGTTTGCAGTAGGAAGGGGCCACTCCGAATCCACGCCTGTGGGCATCAAGACCTCCGTAACCCGCTCACGAGGAGATAGAGTCTGGGGGCTGAAGCAGGAATCTGGACCCGCCTCTTTGGGTGGGGAAGTTCCGGTGATAACCCGATTCGAGCAAAGGCTGTGAGGGCGGAGAATAGCGGAGACAAATCCGGAAGCCCTATGCGAAAGCGTGGGGAGAAGGTCACGAGGCTGCATCGTCAGAAAAATAAAGGTTAACATTAGACAGGAAAAACATGAGATGCTTTATCGCCGTCGAAATGAGCAACGATGAGGTCTTAGGATGCCTCAGGGAGCTGGGCAAAGTCGGGGCAGCCCTTCGCCTCGTAAGCCCGGAGCACCTCCACCTAACCCTGAAGTTCCTTGGTAAGGTTAAGGAGGAATTAATCCCCGAGGTAAGCGCATTCATGGAAGAGCCCCTCCACGACTTTGAACCCTTTAACACTACCCTTAAGGGTCTAGGAACCTTTCCAAGCTTAAGTTCCATGCGGGTAGTGTGGGTAGGGGTGGAGACGAACAGAGATAAGCTCATCGAGATGCAGCGTAGCCTCGACAAGAGCCTCGTAAAACTGGGTTTTCGAAGGGATAAGAGGTTTGACCCCCATCTGACCATCGCCAGGGTGAAGTCACCTACGGAGAAGGATAAGCTGAGGAGCTTCATTACTACCCAAAGGGACAGGAATTTCGGTGAGGTCAGAGTCGAGAAGGTCGAACTAAAGAAGAGTGTGCTCACACCGAAGGGGCCCATATACACCACTATTACTGCCCACGAGCTCTAGAAAATCTCCTCGTACTCCTCGGAGGTCGCAAAGAGTTTCAGGTCATCCTCTGTCACTTCCCCTTTTTCCAGCAGGAGCTTCTCAGCGGCTTTCCTTCTTGCTTTCGCTGCTTCTTCATGCTCCACGAGTTTCTTGGGAACACTGTGCTCCCTCAGTATCCCCCGGACCCCCTCATAGATACCAGGATTTCCCAGGAGCAATTCGCTCTCCTCGATGATTTTGCAGGCTACGAGGTCCTCGAAGGCCCTTAGTTTTGCCTGGGTCTCGACCTTAGCTATGCTCTTTATAATGTAGTCTATTTCCACCTTGTTATGGGGTCGCTTAAGTAGCCTGTACTTCATCTCGTGAATACCCTCATCGAGCTCCTTAAGGGCTTTCGGACTAAAATCTTTCATGGTTATTACCACGATGTCAAGGTCAGACCCGGGAACCAGAATACCGGTGCTCACCTCAGGCCGCGGGTCGTCATGGGCCATGCCCAGGGGAACATCGCCACCTATGATGAAGCAGGCGTTTTCCATGATGTAATCCTTTAACCCAGGGAGCTTCTCAAGGACTTTCCCCATGATCTCTCTGGCGTAGACGAGTTTTTCCCCACTGATCCCTTTGATTTCCTTGTTAACAGCCTCCGCCCGCTCATCAATATTCTCATCATCCCCCATCAGCCCTATTACAGTGTAGGTGAAAAACTCCCTTTGGATGGAGGGGGAGAGCCTAGCATAGCCCTCGATATTTCGATCGAACCTTAAGTAGCGATGCCCAATCCTCTTAAGGGACATCCTTTCGTCGCTCTTGCACCATCTCCAGAGGTCAAAGAGATTGACCCGTGTGATGTCATAGAGGTCCTTCCCTGTGAGGGGCCCATTCTCTCTTAGCACCCTTAAAATTTTCATTAAATATCCGCCACGATGAGAGTCTCAGTCTTGGTGATGCCGTCCAGCTTGCAGAGCTCGTTGACCACCATGTCCGCGACTTCCCCTATGTCCTTCAGGTCCTCGCTCGTGGCGACTATATCATACCTTCCGAAAACCGCGTAGGCGTATTCCACGCCTTTTATTTTCCGCGCGGCGTCAAGCACGGCCTTAGTCTTGCCGGGGGCGGTATCGATTAGCACACCTGCCACAACCATGTAATCACCTCCATATAAATATTCTATCCAAAAAAATATAAACTTTATCCAGTCCAGTTTCCCATATGCAGGCGGTCCTTGAAAGAATAAGACCAGATGAAAAAGAAAAAAAAGAGTTGGAAGTGGTAGTCAAAAAGCTCCTATCCATGGTTCAGAGGGAGGCGGATAAGATAGATAAGGGCCTTAAAGTAATACTCCTCGGCTCCGCTTCAAGGGGGACATGGCTGAGAAACGAGAAGGACCTCGACGTATTTATCTCCTTTCCCTTGAAGCACACCAGGAAGAAACTGGAGGATGTGATAACGAGGATAGGGGAGAGGGTGCTGAGGAAACCGGAGAAGCGCTACGCCGAGCATCCCTATGTGATGGGTTTCTACGATGGCTACGAAGTAGAGATAGTGCCGTGTTACGATGTGAAGAGCCCTTCGCAGCTGAGGTCATCTGTGGATAGGACCCCATTCCATGATGAGTTCGTGAGGGAGCGCATTCGCGGTAAAGAGGATGACGTTCGCCTGCTAAAGCAGTTCTTGAAGGGCAGCTCCTGCTACGGCGCTGAGGCCAAGGTTGAAGGATTCTCAGGTTACCTGTGCGAGCTCATGGTGTTAAAATACGGCTCATTCACGGGGGTCCTGGATGGGGTGAAGAATTGGAAATATGGGGATGTAATAGCCTTTGATGAGGGGGTGGGGAAAAAAAAGGGGCTCGAAAATAAATTCCCATCGCCGCTGATATTTATCGATCCAGTGGACAGCGATAGGAACGTGGCCAGCGCTCTATCCACGAAGAAGTTCGGTTTTTTCTGCTATGCCGCGAAGCAGTATCTCGCCGAGCCCAGGGAGGAATTCTTTTTCCCGAGGGATAGAATAGCGCGAAAGGCAGAGCTTGTGAAGGCCTTCGAAGGGCGCGGCACCGGTTTGGTCGCTATTTCTTTCAAGAAACCAGAAGTCCTTGAGGACGTCCTATACACTCAGGGCAGGAAGGCACTGAAGGCCCTTGAAAAAGTCATGATTCGCAGGGGATTCAGGGTATTATCCCTGGATTTCTTCGTCAGGAAAAGGATATGCCTCCTTTACGAGCTTGCGAGTCTGAAGATTCCTATGTCGAAGCTTCACCTCGGGCCCAATACCAACACCTTTCACGAAGGGTACTTTCTGGAAAAATACCGCGCCTACGAGAGAAAGTTAACCGAACCCTTTATAAGCGGTGAAAGATGGGCCATATATCTCAGGAGGAAGTACAGCTCTGCTCCAGAGTTTTTGCAGGATTATCTATCCCATGGTGAGCTTGAGAGGAAGGGTCTCCCAAGCCATATTTCGAAAGCCCTGGATGATGGATTCGAGATAAAGGTAAATAAGGCAGTCTTCGAGGAGGAGTTTTTAAAGGATCTTGGAGACTTCGTAGACCCACGGTTTCCCTGGGAAGTTTAGGAAATTTTAATACCTTCCTCCCTCATTCTAACTATCATGTTCAAGGGCATCAGGGAAATCAAGGGCGTGGGTGAGAAAGTCCACAAACGCTTAGTAGAGCACTTCGGCTCCGAGGAAGAAGCTCTTAGAGCCTTGGAAAACCAGGAGTTTCACGAGCTATTACTCCTAAGCATCCCCTTTCATAAGGCGGTTGTGATAGTGAAGGATGTCTACTCAAAGAAGAAGGCCTTTGAGTACTGCGATCTTCTGAAGACTCCCGAAGCAAGGGAGATATTCAGCTCCATCTCGTCCCTTCTGCGGGAGCACGCGGGCACTGATTACGGCAGATTAAAACTCTCCCTCTTCTACCCGACCAAGGACGAGGAAGAGATTAAGAGGAGACTTCAGATGGTGGAGAAGGCTGTGAAGCTGGTCTCCAGTCTTCCCAGGGAAAGGCTCGCGGAAATCAAGGTGAGGTTCAGGGAGCTGAAGCCCCTGCATAAAATTGAAAAAAGTCGAATAACAGGGAGCGTCCTTGTCACCGAGGACCAGGGGCTCTACGAGGATCTGCGCACACAATACTCCGACCTAGTGGAGGTATTCCTCCTGGAGTCTCCAAATGACCTGGAGTTTCTAAGGGATTACACCTTGATAAGATACATCCTGTCATCAAAATCCGATCTGCTTCATCTTGTCGAGTCCCTGCCAAGAACGATTATACTTCATAGCACCGAAGAAGAGGAGATCCTCTCAGAGGCCGTCCTTCCTTTTTTCATCGAGAACAGGGGTTCGATTAAAGCGTGCTATGAGGCCCTTGAGATGCTGGAGGGTGGAGGAGATGGGGCTCTAAAGGACCTCGGTGATGCTGTTAGAACCATCGAATCGCTAAGGGAACCCGAGAAATCCTACGGACGGTTTGCTTATGCCTTCAAGAACCTCCGTCAAGTGGCTAAAAAATGCGCTGAGGAGGCTAACAAGGACCTGGTGAAACGCGTCGAGGAGGGTGAGTACTCCCTTGCGGGCAGGGACGTGCTCAAAATCCTTTCCACCCTTAGAGACGGAGACGTCTATGGCTCATTGCCCTCGGAGATAACTGGTGTCATAGCGGATGTTTTAAAGGAGTGGGAGGGGGAGTGTGCTCGAAGGTTGAGGCTGGAGGATGAAGGTCTCGCCTTCTCTGGCCTTTTTTCGAGAGCAGAGCTGTACCCCATCTCGATTGATGAGAAGGCCCTGGGTAGCCTTGACAATTTCCTGGAGGAAGAGGCGGTTAAGGCGGAGTTCAGGGAAAACCAAAAAGCAGCGGCTCTTCTGAAGACTAGAGAAGGGCTGATAAGGGACAGCATTGCCCGCATACTGGAACTCGACTTCCTCTTCGCTCTGGGGGAGTTCACGGTTAAGTACGGGGGTCGCCCAGCCGGAATAACTAGGGGCTTGGGCACTGCCTTTAAAGGTGGAAAGCACCTACTACTCCGCAAGGGGGAAATAGGGGGCGAAACCAAGGCTCAGCCAGTCGACTACGTCCTCGGGGAATCGAGCCTGGATTTCAAAGGTGCAAAAGGGGAGAGGGTTACTGTCCTCACAGGTGCAAACTCAGGGGGAAAGACGACACTCCTCGAAACCATTGCCCAGGTCCAGATAATGGCTCAGTCAGGGCTCCATGTCCTCGCTGAGAAAGCAGTGGTTTCCCTCTTGGATGAGGTATATTATTATGGTAGGCGGCGAAGCGATACTAGCGCTGGGACCTTCGAAGCGCTGCTGCGCTCCCTGGCAGGAATTCATGGGAGAATGGGCAGAAGGTTGGTTCTTGCCGATGAGATTGAGGCGATAACCGAGCCTGGGGCAGCTGCCAAAATCCTCGCAGCTCTTCTTGAGGTATTTGGGAAGGAAAAAAGCTGCATCGCGGGAGTGGCAACCCACCTGGGGGAGGACCTCAGAGGGCTGTCCACAGCTATTAGGGTGGACGGTATCGAGGCGAGCGGCCTCGATGAGGACTTGAACCTCATAGTCGATAGGAACCCTGTGATGAACAAGATAGCCAGATC
>CAZDSM010000231.1:0-9727 GCA_964508205.1 Candidatus Hydrothermarchaeota archaeon
CAATATGGTGCTTAATTGTTTTCCGAGGCTTTGCGGGAAAACGGCTCGATAACTGAAGTTGATTTATCGGTTACATCAGGGACTAAGGGAGAAGGAATCAGGGGCTATGACCCTTGGAAGAGGAGAATCAACCTTGGAATAAAAGCTCTTCCAGTGAAGGGCAGGGCAAATAAGGTGGTGATCGCTTTTCTCGCTGATTTTTTCAAAAACCCTAGAGGGGGACGTTAAAATTATAAAGGGTAAAAAGGACAATATGAAGACCGTCCAAGTTAAGGTTAACAGTGAGTGGGCAGTGGAAAGGTTTAGAGATGAATTTGCGTGAGTTTGAAGGTCTGATGGAGGAGCTCGAAGAGCTCCGGGAGGACTCGGAGGAGTATCCCATAATCGTAGAGGGTCCGAGGGATGTAAAATCCCTTAGATGCCTCGGGGTAGATGGTAAGTTCTTCCAAATATCCACCTCACCCTTCTACGAGGTGGTCGAAAGAATAACCCACGACTACTCGGATGTAATCCTGTTCACCGACGCTGATAGGGCGGGACAAAGGTTGGCCAAGAAGCTGAGGAGTTATTTTTCCCAGCGGGGGATAAGGATAAAAGAGAAGTATAGGTTAAACCTTTTGAGCAGGCTCGACACGCATCAGGTGGAGAATCTGTCCAAACGCTTCTACAAAATAGAGAAGCAGTTCTACAAGTTCTAAGGAGGTATTTACGTGGTAAGGGTAGCGATAAATGGTTTTGGCAGGATAGGGCGGAACGTGTTTAGGGCAGGGGCAGACGACGGGGGCATGGAGTTCATCGCCCTGAATGACCTCATGGACCCTAAGACCCTGGGGCATCTGCTGAAATACGATTCGGTCCACGGGAGATTCAAGGGCGAGGTTCGGGAGAGGAACGGCAACCTTGAGATAAACGGGAAGATAATCGAGGTCCACAGCCAGCGGGATCCGGGGGAGCTACCCTGGGGGGATTTAGGTATCGACGTTGTCGTGGAATCCACTGGGTTTTTCACCCACCGAGACGGTGCTAAAAAGCACCTCAACGCAGGGGCTAAAAAGGTAGTTATCTCGGCCCCAGCGAAGGAGCCGGATATCACCATCGTCATGGGTGTAAACCATGGGAATTACAAAGCAAAGCACCGCATCATATCCAATGCCAGCTGCACCACCAACTGTCTTGCACCGGTAGCCAAGGTGCTGAACGAGAACTTCGGCATTAGGCGCGGCTTCCTCACCACCTGCCACTCCTACACGAGCTCCCAGCGCATACTGGATCTGCCTCACAGAGATTTGCGTCGAGCCAGGGCTGCTGCACTATCCATCATACCCACCACTACCGGAGCTGCAAAGGCGATAGGCATTGTCTTGCCTGAGCTTAATGGAAAGCTGGATGGCATGTCCATACGCGTTCCAACGCCCAACGGCTCAATAAACGACCTTGTCGTTGAGCTCGATAAAGATGTAAGTAAAGGGGAGATAAACAATGCTCTCAAAAAAGCGGCGGATGGGGGGCTAAGGGGGGTCATGGAGTACACCGAGGAGCCCCTGGTATCTCGCGACATCATCGGCAATCCTCATTCTTCAATAGTTGATGGTTTGAGCACAAACGTCATAGGGGGCAAGGGCAATTTCGCTAAGGTCCTCGCGTGGTACGACAACGAGTGGGGATTCTCCAGTAGACTGGTTGATTTGATCAAGTACGTTGCCTAATATCATGCTTCAATCATAGAAGCTAGTATAAGCCGGATAATAATCGTAGACGAGAAGTATATTCCCCGTTAAGTTGGTGAGGCTGGATTAATTTTTAACGTTTGCAACAATTTTTTTAAACATTAGTATTTCTTCAAAAGACGAAGAAGGCTTAGGACAGGTTTTGGCTCCTTCTTTTTTGAATGTTAGAGGTAAAAAAATGGCGGAAGAAGTGGAAATAAGGTGTCCCTACTGCGGAAAACCTTACAACGAGAGCAAGGTAGTAGGGAAAGTGAGGAACGTTCAAAAAGGGATTAGGTCTACCTATGAGGTTGCTCTCTGCTCCTGCGGTGGCACCTTCAGGGGGAACGTGCTTAAAGAGGAAAAACTTCCTCCGAGAAAGTTCACAAAATGAAGAAAGTCAGTGAAAAGCGAGAGGAACTGCGCAATAAGACAGATGCGATTACTAGGAACAGCAGAAAGTTTCGAGGGTGGGGATTAGCTTTTCTCCTCCTCGGCATAGGCATCACCCTCAGCGGTTTTTCCATCGGCATGTTTATCTATTCCTTCAGCTTTGGATTGCTGCTGTTCTTCATCATATCGGATCTCATGGCATGGCGCCTCAATAGACGGCTTATGGAAACCTGAGATTCTTTAGTTTTGAAAATTTTAGCGCACCCACATCCTTGCGTATCCCAATAACTTCCAGTTCATCGACGTCCGCGAACTTTTTCAGCAACGGCGAGAGAAGCTTCTCTTTGGGAAGGGTGTTAATTTCGCTTCCCTGGGAAAGGGGGGAGAAAGCAGGCAGAACTAGTAGATTCCTATTGTCTCTGGTCTTGCCGAATAAGAAGCATGGCATTTTCTCCTTGGCACCGATTTCATCGTATATTGCGATTGCTGGATGCTCATGGGCGATAACTATATTCTCAGCCTCAATCTCCTCAAAATTCCCCGGTACCTTATGGCCATGATTAATGTAGTAGCTTCCTATCTCGAACTCATCGTATAACTTCGCCCCATAACGCTTCGCTGGATAGATTAAGAAATTATCGTGATTCCCCTTAACAAGGGTAACCTTCTCAAATCGCCTCCCCAGAAAATCCAGCATATCCTCAAGTTCCCTGTTCTCCCTGGAGCCTCCCTTGGTGAACTCGTGCTTAAAATCGCCGTTCACAATCACGCGCTTTGCTTTCCGCTTCTCCAGCATTTTCTCAAGCATTTCCAGCTCCTTCTTTAGCTGCACCCTGGGCAGGAACAAGCCCTGCTTCGCCATGGCTGCTTCGTAGCCTAAGTGAAGCTCGGCAATAACAATGGAGTCGATGCTCGGAATATAAACCCCGGGATATGGCTCGAGGATTTCGATTTTACTGAATATTTTCATTATCTTTATGAAGTACCTATCCTCCTCATGACCTCGTTGTAGAGCTCCAGTAACCGCTGCTTTCTATCTCCCATGAGCACTATGTCCGCCTCTCCGAGGACTATCAAGTTGTGGGCGAAGGGTGACGGCACCTCGGTGGTTGTTTTTATAATCTTGACTTTACCCCCCTTTATCCAGCTTATGACGAGCCTGGCTCTCTCGATGTCGAGAATGTCTTCGAGGATTTCTCGGTAGGTCTCCGCTATAACCGGGAAGTCTTTATCGACGCTCTCGCAGACGTTAAGCAGGGTCTGAGAGTTCATCTGCTGCCGACTGACGCTTATCCTGTAGCCCTTGTAGTTTCTCAAAACCAGGAAGCTCCGGGCAGCGCAGTGCCTGAAGCGGCGCTTCATGAGTTCGGTCTTTCGGATACTCTTCTTCAGCATCTCCTCCAAGTCACTGTTTCCGAGGTCCTTGAATAACTGGTCAACGTCTACTTTCCTGTGCTCAGGCAAGTGCAGGGCGAAGCCGTTATCGCTTATTATTACCCCGACGTTGTGCCTTATCCGCTCTGCTAAGAGAATAGCTATTCCCCTCGAGAGGGCGTCGTTGGTTCTCCGCCCATAGAGGGAGTGAAAGACGAGGAAGCGCCTACCCTCTAAATCACGAGTTTCCTCTACGAGTATCTCGTCCTTTCCAGGCAGTATTGAGTAGCGATACTGCTCGTAGAAATAGGAGTAGATGGAGCTAGCGGAATTGTTATCCAAGGGGTAGTTATTACAAATCCAAGGCACTGTTTTCCCGGCCCTCTCGCCTCTTATCAGCTTCGCCCTTAGAGTCTGTCTGAACTTTTGAATCTCCTGAGCAAGGTCGAAGCTCAGAGGAAGCATCTCCGAGAACCAAGCAGGAATAGTGGGCAGAGCTTTTTTTGGCACAGCCTCGACGTAGCAGCGCATCCCGCGGGCATACCTGAACCTGTAGAGCTTGCCCCCAAGGACAAAGACGTCCCGCGGCTTAAGGCGCTCCAGGAAGCCCTCCTCTATACCGCCTATGTAACGCTTCCCAGGGAGCATGTAGACCTTAATTTTCACCTCATCAGGGATGGCGCCGATGTTCAGATAATATATGACCCTCGTGTACTTGCCGCGACGCCCGAAGACGCCTTCCTCCTCTTCGAACCAAATCTTGCCATAGACCCGACGATCCTCGAGCTCTGCATAATGGCCGGCAAGGTAGTGAAGCAAGGAGACGAAGGTTTTCTTTTTCAGGTTGCGATAGGGGTAGCTGCGCCTAATGACCTTCAAAGCTTCGTCCACGCGCCATTTTTTCATGAGCCCCATGCCCACGACATGCTGCGCCAAGACGTCGAGGCAGTTACTCGGAATCATGATCTCGTCGAGGCGCTTTTCCCTGGCACAGCGAAGCATTACCGCACATTCCACGAGGTCATCGCGGTCAAGGGCTATTATACACCCCTTTGCAACGTCGCGAAACTTGTGGCCGCTCCTGCCTATGCGCTGCACAGCGCGGGTAACGCTCTTGGGGGAGCCTATCTGCGCCACCAAATCAATGTAGCCTATGTCGATGCCGAGCTCCAGAGAAGTTGAGCAGACAACGGCCTTAAGCAAACCATTCTTTAAGCGGTCCTCAACATCGAGGCGAGTCTCCCTCGATAGAGAGCCATGATGGGCTCCTATGGTGTCGTCCATATATTTATCGCCCCATTCATCTTTGAGGTGGAAAACAATGCGCTCGGTGCCGCTCCGAGTATTGGTGAATACTAGGGTTGTGGTGTGCTCGGTGATCAGCTTATCCAGGAGGCGGTACATCTCATGGTTCAGGTCTTCAGCATCTGTGTGGATTAAGTCCTGAACAGGACAGAGCAACTTGAGGTTGTAGGGCTTGAACCAACTCACATCCACTACCCTGCAGCCCCTCTCAATGTCGTTTTCATAGCCCACGAGGTATCTCGCAGCCTCCTTTAAAGGATGCAATGTCGCTCCGAGACCTATCCGAATGAACTCCTTCTCGGCAAGCTCTCGCAGGCGCTCCAGACTCAGGCTTAAATGAACCCCGCGCTTGTTGCTGGCCAGCTCATGAATCTCGTCCACCACCACCCAGCGCACGGTACGCAGATGGGCAGAGAACTTGGGGGCGTTGAGGAGGATGGCGAGGCTCTCAGGGGTTGTAATCAGGATATGGGGCGGCACCCTAAGCTGCCTCTGCTTTTCTTCAGACGACACGTCGCCGGTTCTAACAGCTGCCCTAACCTCTGGTAAGGAAACGCCCATCTGCGAGGCTATCTCCCGAATCTCTGCCAGGGGTACCATGAGGTTCTTCTTCACGTCGTTGTCCAGGGCTTTGAGGGGGGATATGTAGATGCAGTAAACGCTGTCTCCGAGTTTTCCTGCCTCCCCCATTTTAAAAAGCTCGCTCATTATCGCTGTAAAGCTAGCGAGGGTTTTTCCAGAGCCCGTGGGAGCAGTGATTATCACGTTATTTTTCCGGCTGATTAGCTTGAAGGAATATCGCTGTGGGGGGGTTGGTTCCTTAAAACTACGGGTAAACCAGGCTCTCACGTAGTCCTCGAGACATCCTAGGCTCTCCTCCTTGGTGAAGGGCTTCCTCACGTAGCGTATGGCCATAGCCAAGGGATGATTTTTAACTTTAGAAAGAGCTATCCTACGAGTATTATTTTTAAAAGGTCGCGTAAACCCGGGGAGAAGTCCTGGATAAGAAATGGGAGGAGTCCGAGGAGGAACTTCTCGTCTATTCTTATTTTAAACTTCTTTATTATCTTGTAGCTCAGGATGATGTAGATACCCAATAGCAGACCGTATACTAAGGTGTTAACTATGTTATAACCGCTGCCCGTGTAGGTGGATTGATAAAATATTTTTTGATGGAGTCTATCATAGTATCAAAGCATACTATTTGCTCTCTCTGATATCATCGCAGATGTAGCAACTCCTCACGACCAGGACATTGGTTTCTGCTTTAGTCTCCACGTTAAGGGACACATGGCCTACCAGCATCCTTTTGATCTTGCTCAGCCCCCTGGAACCCAGGACGACCAGGTCATAGCCCTTGGATTCCTTTATAATCTCCTCCACCGCATGCCCTATCGTGAGCTTTGTCTTGGACCTGAGCTTGAAGTATTTCTTTATCTTCTTCTTCCCTGCCTTCAGGGCCTCCTCAGCGGCTTCCTCAGCTACGTCCTCCGAGGCAATTGCGAGGAGGGTTAAACTCGCCTTCAATTTCTTGGCTAGGAAACCCGCAAAAATTTCCGCGTTCTCCGCGTCGGGAGAGCCGTCGGTGCAAATCAGCATTTTTTTTACAGGTAAGTCCTTCTTCACAGCCAATACCGGTACCTCGGAGTAGGCGGTAATGTCTGTGGCAACGCTTCCGAAGACCGTCTTCTCCACGCCTGTCTTCTCGGTGCCCCCGACCATAACGATGTCGTGTTCTCCCTCTTCAGCCTCCGCTAGGATTTCCTCCTCGGGCTTTCCCTCTCTCATTTTTAATGTAACTGCCTTGCCGTGGGTGCCAGTAGTCTTGAGCTCATGGATGCCCATCTCAGTTTCATGGAGTACCATCTCCCCTGTTTCTTTAGCCTCTACATCGAGGCCCATCTCCTTGAGAATTTCCCTGGATTTCTTCAGAGCAACGGTATGAGGCAGGTCAAGACCCCACTCCAGCAGTTTTTCCCTTGTTTTGGCTACTCTGCTCTGGTAAATAGAGGGAGCTGTTTCCATCACCGTCAAAACCGTAATATCCCCTTTCGTGTCCATGGCCAGTCTGCCAGCAAATCTTAATGCTGTTTCAGAATACTCCGGGTCCCTTATGCATACTAAAATCCTCATATCACACCACTCCTAAAATTCTCCACCAGGTCATGGCCATTACCAGCAGTACAAGTAGAGACGTAATCGCCAATAATCCTCCAGCCTTAAGGAAGTCCGATGCCCTGACGTAGCCACTGGCGTATACTATGGCGTTGGGAGGTGTACCTACGACAAGGAGGTAGGCGAAGGCAGAGGAAATGGCGGTGGCGAAACCTATCATGAGCAGGCTTGTGCCGGAGATGGCTGCCATGTTGAGGGTGATCGGCCCTATCACGGCGACGGCAGCGCCGTTGCTCATGGTATTCGATACCCCCATGACGAGGACGCTCACCGTAGCTACAAGAGGTATGCCCACATTAGCCCCTAGAGGGACCAGGAGGGCGAGGAAGTTCTCGGCTAGCCAGCGGGCTGCGCCGGTGTTCTTCATGACCAAGCCCAGGGAAATAGCTCCCGCGTAGAGAAGCACCACCCCCCAGTCGACGCCCTTGTTGTAGTCATCCCAGGCAACGAGTTTGAATATGAGGTAGAGGCTTGCGCCTATGATGGCCACGATTCCTAACCCGATCTGCCCGCTCACCGTTATCCACATCACCAATGTTACAAGGAATATCCCAGCTGCCATCCATTCTTGCTGTGTCATCCTGCCCTTTTCCCCTACCTCCTGCTGTATACTCTCCATCGCCGCAGATAAATCTTTCACCTCAGGCTTGAAAATCCTCAACAAGATGAAGGCCGTAATGGGTATCATCACCAGTACCAGGGGAAAGGCGTACAGCATCCACTGCCCATAGCTAATGTCTATCCCATACATCTGGCGCCAGTACTCTATCATGATAACGTTCCTCGCCCCTCCAGAGGGCGTGCCTAAGCCGCCTATGGCTGCGCCGTAGGCGATGGCAAACATCATGAGCTTACCGAGGTTCTTCAAATCATCGCCGCTCTTAACGGTTAATGCTATTCCAACAGGCAGGAACATGGCAGCAACGGTGTGGTCGGCGATGAACGCAGCGAGTATTGCTGTCGTCGCCACGATACCCATGACCACTCGCTCGATTTTAGCTCCTGTCCTCTTTAAAATAAAGAGGCCAATCCTCTTGTCCAGCTCCTGCTTAACTATCGCAGTTGCAATCATAAGAGAACCCATGATGAAGAATACGGAGTCGCTGAAAAAGGACTTAGCTACAGCGTTTGGACGCATGCCCACGAATATGACCTCGCCAATGACTATTAAGAAGGCGACGGCCGGAAAGGGTATGGCTTCGGTCAGGAAGAACACCACGGCCATGGCGGTGATGGCTATAATCGTCTTGGCGTCCTTGGTCAGGACCGCTACCTCGGATACCGTGAGCTTCCTTCCGTCCTTAACGAGCACTTCCTTCCAGGTATTTGTTATGACCCTGTCCTCGTCCACGAATACCTCCTCCCCATCTTCGGTTTCGACTGACCTCTCATTCTCGGTCATCACCCTGTGGAGGGTAATCTCGTCACCGTTCCTCCGTACCTTCTTCTCCCGGGATGCAATTATCTCCCCAACCACCAAGGCCTTGCCATCTTGGGTGACCAAGGGCACTCCATCCATGCTCACGACTCTTCCATTCTCGAAGACAGCGTAATCCCCATCTACGAACACGCCTCTGCCGTCGCTCACCACAACAGCGTTGCCGCTAGTACCGGAGGGCAGGAGGTAAATTAGTGCAAACAATCCAAATCCAAGGATTAACCCTTTATTTTTCTTCAACAGGTCAAAAGCTTCTCCAAACATCTCACACCCGTGATTTAGAATATTTTTAATTAATAAAATATTTTCCTACAAAATTTTTATAAGCTACGACTGTTTATGCTTCAATCATGGACCTCCTAAAAGCCGACAAGGTCCTTGACCTGCGGGGCTTAACGTGTCCCGAACCGATCTTAATGATCAAGAAAGCTGTGGACGAGCTGGAGGAGGGGCAGGTAATAGAGATCTGGGGTACAGACCCAGGGACAAAAAGCGATTTGCCCGCATGGGCCAGGCGAGTAGACCACGAGTTCCTAGGCTACAAAGAGGAAGGGGACTACGTCAAATTCTATGTGAGGAAGAAGGGATAAAGCATGGCACAAAAGAAGGTCTTCATACTCCAGACAAACGGATTAGAAACGACTAAGCGGACCTATGCACCGCTCTTTTTCGCGGTCACAGCTGTAGCCATGGACCGCCTTTTTCTTTCTTGCGTAAAGAGGTGATACTATGAGTATGGGCTTGTTTGTGAGTGATTTGAGGTTTGACGAGGAGACCCTCACTAGGATTGAGGCCTCGAAACTAGGGGTGTTCTTCGTGGAGAACGGCGTATATCACGCGGTACTCAAGGAGGATGGAAAATCCTCGCCATTCCTTGACAAAGCCGGTGCGAATTTCTACGTCCTCAGCGAGGACCTCGAAACAAGGGGATTTACCGGAGACGATGTCGATGGCAGAGCTAAGGTTATAGACATGGGCGAACTCGTGGACCTGATAATGGGTGATTATGAAAAACTCGGGTGGTTATAGGAGGTAAGAGAAATGGGAACATTAACGATTGGAACATTTGCTTCTCTCGTGGGTTCGATGAACCTGGACTTCGTTGTAAAACTCTCGGAAACAGCTCTGGATAAAGGTCATGAGGTTAACCTCTGGTTATCGGGAAACGCCATTATGCTGGTGAATAAGGACCAGAAGGAGTTTAAGGATTACTCCCACCCTGGGATAGGGCTCCCATCGCTGATCGAGAAGGGCCTCAAGGTCGTGGTATGCGATGCCTGTGCCATGGCCAGGGGTGTGCCCAAGGAAAAGGCGATAGAGGGCACGAAGTTCGCCT
>CAZDSM010000232.1:0-7203 GCA_964508205.1 Candidatus Hydrothermarchaeota archaeon
GAGAAGCCGCTGGCTTATTCAGAAAGTTAATCGATGAGAAAATGGCGCCCCGGATTATAACCCATAATGATGCTGACGGCCTTGCCGCCGGAGCGGTGCTTCACCGGGCGTTGAATAGGGAAGGGATTCCGGTGCACACGCGAAGTCTGAAGCAGCTGGAAGCCACGATAATAGAGGATATCGCCAAGAAAAAGCCGAAATTAGTTATTTTCGTGGATCTGGGGAGCGGGCAGTTAGAGGAGATAAGAGAGCAGCTCCTGGGCAAGTCTAAGGTATTCGTCCTCGACCACCATCAGCCCACGGATGTGGTGCATGAGGACTTGGTACACGTGAACCCCCACAACTGTGGGATAGATGGGGCGAGGGAGGTGAGTGGCTCAGGAATGGGATACCTCTTCACCAGGGAGTTAAACCAGAAGAATCAGGACTTAGCTGGACTGGCAATCGTTGGTGCAATAGGTGACATTCAGGATGCTGATGGGGAGCTGAAGGGTATGAACAGGGAAATCCTGAGGGACGCCACAGAGGCAGAAGTGATTAAAGTGGAGAAGGACCTGCGCCTCTATGGGAGACAGACACGGCCGTTATACAAATCGTTGGTATACACCACTGAGCCCTTCATACCCGGGCTGAGCGGGCGCGAGAGCGCGTGCGTCCAGTTCCTGAGCGATCTGGACATAACCCTGAAGAAGGATGGCAACTTCACCATGCTCGCGGACCTGGACCAGGAAGAGAGGCGGCGCCTTACCGAAGCTTTGATACTGAAGATGATAGAGAACCGCGTGCACCCAAAATTCGCGGAGAGCATCGTGGGAGAGGTATACACACTGCTAAAGGAAGAGAAGAGGACCCCCCTCCGGGACGCGAAGGAGTACGCAACCCTCCTGAATGGGAGCGGCAGAACCGAGCATTATGGTATAGGCCTCGCCATAGCCCTCGGCGAGCGCTCGAAGCTATATGCCCAATCCCTGGATATGCTCAAGGAGCATAAGGGCTATCTCTCAGAGTGCTACACCTGGATCAGGGAGAACCATAAAAGGATCAAGGACGGTGAGGTGCTCTACTACTTCCATGTCAAGGACGAGATAGATGAGAATGTCATAGGAACCGTAGCGTCCATGGTGCTTAACTCCCGAAGCCTGAATCCTATAAAGCCCATCATTGCTTTCTCCTATACCCGGGAGGGGGATGTGAAGGTCTCCTCCAGGGGCACGAAGGAGCTGATAGAGAAGGGCCTGAACCTTGGGAAGGCGATGCACATCGCATCGAAGAAGGTCGGGGGCGAGGGAGGAGGCCACGACATAGCGGCGGGGGCAAAGATAGGTAATGGGCGGGAGGAGGAATTTATAGAATGTGTCAAGGAGGAGATAAGGGGGCAGATCCCCCCATGAAAGCGAAAGCAGAGATTAGGTTCTATTACGGCAGTGAGGAAACGGCGCAGAAAGTCGCCTACCTACTGAAGGTCGACAACAGGGCTGCTCCTCGAAACCTAAAGTTAATAACAGGTGCAAAGGAAAAAAAGGTAATCACCGAGTTCGAGCATGAAAAGTTAAATACATTCCTCGCTACTATAGATGATTTGCTCTTCACGGAGAGGTTGATTGCTGACTTGCTGCCCATAGGCCGGGAGTAAAGATGCTGGATGTAAACCTGGTACGGGATAACCCTGGAATAATTAAGAAAGACTTAAAGAAGCGGGGCAGCCTTGGAAAGCTCAAAATAGTTGACGAACTCCTGATCCTGGACAAGCGTAGACGGGATAACATCACCTTGGAAAATGAACTCCGGCGGAGGCGCAACCGCATTTCCGAGGAGGTAGGGAGGCTTAGGAAGGAGGGCGTTGATATAACCGACAAGCTCAGGGAAGCGAAGAAAATCCCTGAGAAGATAAAGGACGTGAGAGGGGCGGTCATTGAAGCTGAGGCGGAGATGCAGCGCATCCTTTACAGGCTTCCCAACATACTCCATCCCTCAGTGCCAGTGGGCGATGGGGAGGAGGATAATCAGGTGACCAGGAAGTGGGGGAAAAAGAGGGACTTTGACTTCGAACCGAAGGACCACATCGACCTGGGGTTGAGCCTGGACTTAATCGATGTGGAGCGTGCTGGGAAGGTCGCTGGTACGAGGTTTTACTATCTAAAAAAGGAGTTGGTGCAGCTCAACTACGCCCTGATGAATTTCGCCCTCGACTTCATGGTCGAGAAGGGCTTCCTCATCTACCAGCCCCCCTACATGCTGCGTAGGCGAGGGGTTGAGAGTTCCACGGATTTAGCGGATTTTGAGGACGTTATTTACAAAATCGAGGACGAGGACTTATACCTCCTACCTACCTCAGAGTTCGCCCTTCTCGCACTGCACACGGACGAGATCCTAGATGGAAAGATGCTTCCTCTCAGGTACAGCGGTATAAGCCCGTGCTTCAGAAAGGAAGCCGGAACCCACGGCAGGGATACCAAGGGCATTTTCAGGGTACATCAATTCGAGAAGGTGGAGCAGTTCGTGCTCAGCAGGCCAGAGAAGTCCTGGGAAGAGCATGAGAAGTTAATAAGCAATGCCGAGGAGATGTTCCAGAAATTGCGCCTCCCCTACAGGGTGATGAACGTCTGCACCGGCGACATCGGGAGCGTGGCCGCAAAGAAATACGACCTAGAAGCATGGCTGCCGGGACAGGGTAAGTACAGGGAGATGGTGTCCTGCAGCAACTGCACGGAGTACCAAGCGAGGAGGGCCAACATACGGTTTAGGGACAGCCCTGGAAAGTCCACGAGACATACGCATACGCTGAACAGCACCCTTGTTGCGACGGAGCGCACACTGATAGCCATAATGGAGAACTACCAGCTAGCAGACGGTAGCATCGAGATACCCAAAGCCCTGGTTCCATACATGAAAGGGCTCAGAGTTATCCAACGCAAGACATAAATAGCTGATGGATGCTTTTTTGGAAAAGAGATAATCGAATATGGCCAAGGCTAAGAAGCGGAAGAAGATCGACACCTGGAAGACCAAGAAGTGGTATGAGGTATTCACCACCAAGATGTTCGGTGAAGCTAAGATAGGCGATGCCTTGGCCTCTGATCCAGCTGCCCTCAAAGGCAGGGTGGTAGAGGCTACCGTAAGGGACTTGACAGGCGACTTCTCAAAGCAACACATTAAGCTAGAGTTTCAGATCGAGGATGTTAGGGGCGATAAGGCTTATGCGAAGTTCAAGTCTCACTCCCTTTCTAGGGACTACATGCGAAGCCAGATAAGGAGAAAAACCACACGGATGGAGGGAGTTACAGATGTTACCACCAAGGATGGTCATATGCTCAGGGTTAAGACCATCGCCCTGGCTCGAGGCAGGGCCCAAACCGCCCAGGAAAAAACTATAAGGAAAATAATGTCAAACAGGGTGTTTAAGACTGCTAATAAAGTCACGTTAGACCAGTTCATCCAGGAAGTGGTCTTGGGCAGGATAGCTACTGATATGTATAAAGCTGCGAATAAGATTTACCCACTGAAGAGGGTGGAGGTCAGAAAAGTAAAGATGCTGGGCACTTCAGCCAAAGCCCATGCTTAGTGACACTGAATTGGCCCCCCTATACAAGGATGGGGAATGAACATGGTGGAAGAACTCCTGGCAATAGTGGTGGGCTTGATAGCAGGCTACGCAATCTACAGACTGCGGATACTTGACCTGCTGGGCACCGTGGCCGCGGTAATACTGGGCAGTGTAATAGGAATTTTAGCGGGTTATGAATGGCTGTCTCTGATTGTCATTTTCATACTCATAGGTTCTCTCTCGACGCGATACAGGTATAATTATAAGGACAGCCTCGGGGTGGCGGAGAAGAATCACGGTAAGCGAAACCTCCGCAACGTGCTGGCCAACGGTCTTGTGCCAGCGGCCTTCGCCGTGCTTTGGTTCATCAACAAGGAGGCCTCCTTCGGCGCGCTGCTAACAGCAGGGTATATCGCAGCCGTGGCCACGGTTACCGGCGATACCTTGTCCTCGGAGATTGGTATGCTGAGCAAAAATAATCCCGTGCTCATCACCAACTTCAGGCCTGTTCCAGTGGGCACTGACGGCGGGATTTCCTTACTGGGGGAGATAGGGGGGCTTATCGGCGCCTTAGTGATAGGCATCTCTGGCTACGCCCTGGGGCTCGCGTCCCTGGACCTCTCCCTCACCGTAGCACTTATCGGTGGCACTGTCGGATTCCACTTCGACAGCATCCTCGGAGCAGTCCTCGAGAGGAGGCGGTTGATAGGTAACGCGACGGTTAACTTCTTGTCGAGTATGTTCGGTGGTCTTGTCGGCCTCAGGATAGCCCTGAGTTTCTAAGGCACTGCAAATAGAAAAATATTTTATAGCTCACCAGCAGAGGTACCCAGCGATGCCCAAGGTTTTGATGCTGGTCTGTGACGGGATGGCGGACCGACCGTTGAAAGAGCTGGGGGGTAGGACCCCTCTGGAAGTCGCAACTAAGGATAATTTAAACTCCATTGCAGCCATGGGTATAAACGGGATCCTCGACCCCATTGCTCCTGGAGTTAGAGTCGGCTCTGACACTACTCATCTCGCCTTGCTGGGCTATGACCCATATGCGGTTTACACCGGGCGAGGCCCCTTCGAGGCCATTGGAGTAGGGTTGCGCCTGGAAGACGGGGATATCGCCTTTAGGAGCAACTTTGCCACAGTCGATGAGAACCTTGTAGTTCTGGACCGCCGGGCTGGTAGGATACAGGATGGAACAAGGGAGCTGGCGGAGGCTATCAACGGGATTAAGCTCTCTGGGGTTGAGATAATATTCAAGGAGTCTACAGCTCATAGGGGTGCTCTGGTGATGAGGGGCAAGGACTTACGCTGTGAGGTATCGGACTCGGACCCCCATGTAACAGGGGTGAAAGTACTAGATGTAAAGGCCATGAATTCCACCCCAGGAGCAGAAAAAACCGCGGAGTTGGTTAACGAGTTTTCACAGCGAGTACAGGATGTCCTAAGAACCCATGAAGTTAACGTAGCTAGAGTGAACAAGGGTTTAAACCCAGCTAACATGCTCCTGCTCAGGGGATGTGGCAGGGTCGCGAAGATTCAATCCTTCCAGGAAAAATACGGGTTACAGACCGGGTGCATGACTACAACTGGACTCATAAGGGGCATAGCCATGGGTCTCGGGATGGAGCTTCTCTCCACCTCTGAGGACTACGGCAGAAGGATCGAGGAGGGATTGAAATATCTTAAGAAAAATGATTTTCTGCTTTTGAACATCAAGGAGCCGGACGAGGCTGCCCACGACCACAAAGCGAGGGAAAAAATAACCCTCATCGAAAGGATAGACGAAGCCATGGCTCCTTTAAAAGGATTCGCAAAAGACAACTACCTCCTCCTCCTGAGCGACCACACGACCTCAACGAGTTACGGCGACCATACCGGCGATCCTGTGCCGGTTGTTATAGCCGGCCCCGAGGTCAGGCGCGATGATGTGAGGGAATTCGATGAGAGGAGCGCGGCCAAAGGGGGGATGGGCAGGATACGGGGCAGGGATTTGATTCCAATAGTTATGGACCTGATGAACAAATCAGAGAAGTTCGGAGCGTGAATATGAGCAGTTCTCGCCACATATTCAGGGCCTACGACGTTAGAGGGATATTCAATCAGGAATTAACCGCTGAAATGGCCACGAAGATTGGAACGGCCTATGGTTCTTACCTGGGCGGCCAGGGACGGGTTCTGATAGCCCGGGATGGAAGGACGAGTAGCGAAATAATGGAGAACGCCTTTATCTCTGGCCTGGCTTCGACGGGCTGCGAGTGCACTGTGGCTGGCCTTATTCCTATATCGGCGGCTAATTTTCACATATGGCGCGGGGATTACACCGCGGGAGCTTACATAACGGCCTCCCACAACCCACCGGAGTACAACGGCGTACGCTTCCGCCACAGCGACGGCACTGGTTACACCAGGGAAAACCAGGAAGTCCGGGATATATATCTGGCTAAGGAGTTCCACCTCGCGCCCTGGAAGGAGCTAGGGAAAATAGGGAGATTGAACTCCAAAGAAGCTGTTGATGCGTACTTGGACTTCATCCTGAGGAAGTTCACCATAGAACGAGGACTCAAAGTCGTCCTGGATCTTGGAAACGGCGTCTCGGCCTTGAGCGCACCGAAGGCCTTTGAAAGGATGAGCGCTGATGTAGTCACGATTAACGATACCATAGACGGAACTTTTCCTGGAAGGCCCTCGGAACCCAGCGATAAGACCCTTGGGGAGCTTAAAAAGGTCGTGAAAAGAGAGAAAGCTGACTTCGGCGCTGGGTATGACGGCGATGCTGACAGGGTTATCTTCGTCGATGACAAGGGCAGGATGGTGCAGACTGAGAAGATAGGTATAGTAATCGCGAGGGATATCCTCGGCAAAAAGAAGGGCAAGATCATCGCCAATATTGAGTGCTCGATGATAGTTGAAAAGGAGATCGAGAAGCTGGGCGGCGAGGTGCTGAGGGTGCGAGTGGGAGATGTTTTCATAAGCGAGGCTATAAAGAAGCATAAAGCCTTATTCGCCATGGAAACCAGCGCTCACTACTTCTTCCCTGAGTTTTACACCTTCGACGACCCCTTGCTGATAAGCCTCAAACTGGGGGAAATTCTGTCCAGCTCTGATAAGAAACTCTCTGAAATCGCTGATGAAATCCCCAGTTATCCCATGAGAACCGCCAATTTACCCTGCAGGGATGAGATAAAGTTTAAAGTTATGGACAGAATCGCGGCTAATTGGAGCAGAAAAGGGTACAGCCTTGACATGACCGATGGAGCCAAGGTGCTCTTCGAGGACGGCTGGGCCCTGCTGAGGCCGAGCAATACAACTCCCTTGATAAGGGCCTCGGTGGAGGGTGAGAATGCTGCTCGAGTAGCGGAGCTATTGAGGATGGTTAAGAGGGAGTTCGAGGGGGCTTGCGAATGAAAGCTGTTATTTTAGCGGCCGGCAAGGGGACCCGCCTGGAGCCATTGACCAATACCATGCCGAAATGCATGCTGCCTTTGGCAGGGAAGCCGATTCTAGAGCACATCGTCCTTGCCATGAGGGGGGCAGGAATAACGGATATAGTGATGGTGGTAGGATACCGGAGCGAGGATATTATGACCTACTTCGGTGACGGCGCGGACTACGGGGTAAAACTGAGCTATGTAACTCAAGAGGAGAAACTTGGCACAGCCCAC
>CAZDSM010000233.1:0-4648 GCA_964508205.1 Candidatus Hydrothermarchaeota archaeon
GTAGTCAATTTCCTCTGATAAATCTAGGAAATATTTTACGCTAGCAATGGTAATAGTTTATTAAATCCCCCACTTTGACCGTCAAAACTGCTAACTTTTTAAAGCATATTGAATAAGGAGTAGAAGGGCTTAATCATGAACTTATCTAAAAGTATCAATGAACTTGTTAAAGAGTTCTTAGCTCAAGCCTTAGAGAATAACCCGACAATGAAAGAGCAATTTGACAAATTAGTTGAGCAACAAAAAGTCGAAGAAATCTTTGGCTAATCTCTCTTTTTTTTGAAAAGGTGATTTTTCAGTATTATTATATAATGGGATATATATCATTTTTATAATGTGTGATATTTGCGTGAACCAAAAGGAGATAGAGAATGCTACGAAGGCTTTGGCTGACATTGAGAAGGCTGAGTTATTAAGAAGGATGGATGCCGTGGATAAACTTTCATGGAAAATCGGTGACGCCATCGTAAAACAGGTGGAGTATTTCGAAAGACTGGAGGCCTTGGAGAAAGCAGTCGCCCTTCTGGAGCAGAAGTGCTTGGGGACTTAAGTATAAACTAACTGTTGGCAAAATCCCAGACGAAAGCGATAAAACAAAACTTTGTGAGATGTTCATGGGTTTCATGGCCATGTCTAGTGGGCGGTTCCCTTTAACATTTCACTGTGGCGAATGAATTATCTTGCCGGTTTCATTGGTAGTTTTTAGCCCCGGGGTTTTCTCAAGCTTCCTGGAGAGTTCATTGGAGTGCAGGACATCGAGAAATCTCTTAACCGCTGGTTTGTCCATTCTGTCCTTGGGAATGGCAAAGTCGTATTTTTCCTCTCTGAGAGGGATAAAGTCCAGGCTGTAATGCTCGGCCACAGTTTTAATCGCCAATCCTATGTCGGCCCTGCCGAAGGCAACGGCCGCTGCTACTGCGCTATGGGATTTGGCCTCTATCTCGTAGCCATTGATTTTCTCGATCACTGTCTTTAAATTGGTTCCCTTTTTCTCCGCCCGGTTGGTGAGCTCTAAATCCAGGAGCACCCTTGTACCAGAACCAGGGTTCCTGTTTATGAAGGATACGCCGCTGCGAAACAGATCTTCCATACTCTCGATGCCCTTGGGGTTCCCCTTGGCTATGAGGAATCCCTGCTCCCGGTCGTAGCCACGGACGAGGTAGACTTTATCCGCGACCCTGAGCTTCCTGAGGAAGGGGCGGTTGTATTCTCCTGTTGATTCGTCGATTAAGTGGGTTCCAGAGATATCGCTTTCCCCTCTACGAGCAGCCGCTAACCCGCCTGAGGAGCCCACGTTAATCACCTTTGCTGAAAGGGACGCCGTTTTACTTGCCATTGAGAGAATTAAATCAATACCTATGCAGTGGCTTCCTATTATCGTGAGGTCCGCAGGCTTAATGGTGTCGCTGAGGAGGATAACATCAAGGCTGGTTCCTTCTGCGACCATCTCAGTATTCTCATGGATTTCAATGAAGCCGTCCGCCTCTGCGAAGGTAGTAATAGCTCCTGAACCCGTGAGCAGGGGATAGGCGCTGTAATCGTCCTCCGACCCTTTAACGAGGTTGACCAGCATGTACTCGTACCTTCCTCTGCCGGAGTAAAATCGCATGGCAGCCTTCGCATTAATCTTCCTCAGGCTTCTCTTGCCCACACCTACGAGCGCCCTCAGTAATGGTGCCACGAAGACATCGAATACTATCATAGCTGAAGTTGGGTAGCCCGGGAGGCCAAAGATTGGTTTACCCCTGGCAAAGGCTATTATCGTGGGCTTCCCTGGTTTTATCGCAATGCCGTGAACAACTACACCTGGCTCTCCGAGGTCGTCAAAGACCCTGTAGGAAATATCGCCGACACCAGCAGAGGTGCCGCCAGAGGCGATGATGAGGTCGTAGTTGCCAGCAACGGCTTCCTTTAACGTCCTCAATAAAGGCTCCGGCTTGTCTTTAACGATGCCCAGGAATTCTACCTCGCCACCGTTCTCAACCACGGCATCACCTATGGCCCTAGCGTTGACGTCGTAGATCTTCCCATACTCCAGGTCGCTACCAGGCTCCACGATTTCGTCGCCAGTGGATATCAGGGCTACCCTGGGCTTCTTATAAACATGTACCCCTGTAATTCCGATGGCTGCCAGAACACCGGTTTCTCGGGGTGACAGCGTTGCTCCGGCTCTGAGAATAAGCTCCCCCCGCATTATATCGCTCCCTGCCGCCATTATGTTTTCCCCAGGCGCTACCGGGCGGTAAATCTTGACATTGTCCTTCTCCATGTGGGTGTACTCCACCATAACCACGGCGTTGGCGCCCTTCGGTATAGGGGCACCCGTAGCAATGCCGGCACACTCTCCGGCCTTGAGCTCTACCTTCTTATTTTCCCCAGCTAAAACATAGCCCACCAATTTTAGTGTCGACGGCTTTTCTTCATCGGAGTAAAAAGTATCCAAGGCTCTCAAAGCGTAGCCGTCCATTGCTGCTCTGTCAAAGGAAGGTACATCGATGGAGGCTGTGACATCCTCAGCCAGGACCCTACCCCCTGCCCGAAGGAGAGGTATGACCTCTTTTTTGGGCTTCGCAACATAGTTGGAGTAAAGCCTCTTTTTTGCTTCTTCGATGCTTACAACGTCATGAAATTCCTTCTGCATATTATTCCCCGGCAAGTTCTTTAGTTATATACAGTCTTAAAGCATCGTCCTCGAGGATTTTATATATTGCTACGAGGGGTGAAGAAGCCTTTTCCAGCTCCCCACGAAGCTCCGGTTTCGCCTCTAAGGCGATGTTCTTGATTTTCCACGGATGCTCTGCCAAGGCAATTATTAAGGGGTCGTATTCAAGGCTCGCTGCTATTTCTTCGAGGGTTGTTTCTAGGAGATTTCCGAGGCACCAGGAGTACAGGGCGTGGGCACCGGGATACACGTTGCCGTCATCGCTCACCTCCAAGCCCATAAGGGGAAACCTCTCCCCTTTCTCCTGCTCCAGAAACTCGGCTGTCCTATCCTTAAAAGTTTGGTACTCGAATTCGAGGATGCTCGCCCCACCAATACCTTCGACAGCGGTGTACAGGAGGAATGCCTGCTTCTTCGCAGAATCAAAGCTCAGATAAGCCTTAAGCAGCGCGGGTTTATCAAATTTGCCGTCATCCCCTAAAACGCTAACCCTTAAATTAGGGTTATAGAACTTCCTGGTGATTCTGGGGCTGAGACCCCGCCTTTCAAGCTCCGCCAGGAGGTAAACTAGAGGGTCCTCATATCTCGTATACTTGGGCAGGAGGCAGATCTCGAGGCTGCACTCCCTAAGCATCGCCTCGACCAGGTTGGCGAGGTTTTTGACAGGAATAGCCTCCCTCAGCTTTCCGTCTTCTGAAGATACAACCTCCTGGTGGAAGAAGTCAACGCTGACCTGGAGGCTGAAGCTGAATTTCTTGGATTTATTATCCTTGACCGCCCTTTCAAGCTTGGATAAAACCCTGCGGGCAGTCCTCATATTTGCTGCCCAGTAACCGCTGGTGGTGAGCTCAACCCGAGTTTTAGCCTTGCTGATAATGTAAAGTACCCGCTCCAGTTCAAGGAATGGTTCGCCGCCGGTAATGGTGATTATCAAGCCCCGGTCATTGGCAAACCTGACCGCTTGCTCAGCTATTCTCCTGAACTCTTCCCCCCCCATGGCTCTGCCACTCCGCTCCTCTACACTGCTCTTCCATGGTGCAAGGCAGAACCTGCACTCCGATGGACAGAGCTCTGTCGGGATTATCCCTATGTTCATGAGCTTTAGCTCCGTCTTTCTCGCACCTTTCTCCGCTAGCGCCCACACAAATCTGCGGCGCTCGAGGTCGGCTCCGGAGCCAATTCTGCTGTAGAGCTTCTTCCTCTCCTCGATCAGTTTTTCGACCTCAGCAGCATGGTCGGAGCCTAGACCGAGCTCCTTCCAAGAAGCCAGCACCTGCTCCCCAATGTATCCTTCGGCCTCCTTTCTAATCCTCTGCTCCTCCAGCTCAACGAAGAGCTTGGCAGCTTGTTCAGCCTTTCTTCCAAAATCTTCAGCCTCGAGTAAAGGCTCATAAGCATTAAAAGGCCAATTGGTAAAGGACAATCCCTCATAAATCCCGCGAGCATAGCTCCTGCCAGCTTCTTTGGCGATGAACTCCTGAACGTAGAGCATCATAATTAAAAAGCCGATGTCCTGGTTTATCCCATGCTTATCGATCTCCCCTTGAATCCGTGAGAGCCTGTCCGTGAGATAAGTGACCTTGGCATCGAGGTAGCGCTCTCGCAGGGTTTTTCTACTATGGTTCTTCAGCATGGCCTCCAGATGGGTTTCCTCTTTCAATCTCTGCTCTCCTAAAACACGTTCACTTCGACAATTGTCCCCTGCTCAAGGCCTTCGGTGTTCTCAGGTACTACTACGAAGCCGTCCGCCCTTACAAGGCTTGATATTATCCCTGAGCCGCTCGTTCTAATCGGCTCCACCATAGGCTGTTCACCGGTAAAATCGAGCCTCACCCGGACGTAGTCCCGCCTACCAAGCTCGGAGGCTATTTTCCTCTTTAACTGGCCGCGGATTTTAGGGTACATCCTCGAGGTCTCAAGGCCCTGCATCTTTTCCAGAATCGGTCTGACAAAAGTCTCATAGGCGAAAATAGCGGCCACAGGATA
>CAZDSM010000234.1:0-1710 GCA_964508205.1 Candidatus Hydrothermarchaeota archaeon
TCATCCAGAAAAACGAGGTTTCCCTGTTTAAGAAATACGACTTGGACATGGACAATGTTCTCGTGATTAATAATTCCCTTAAAGACGGCAAATGGAGGTTCCTCAGCTAAGATTTGGCAAATATTCTCGCAGAAATGATACTGAGTTCGTAGAGAATTATAAGGGGTATGGAGAGGAGCACTTGACTTATGATAGTGGGGTCAGCTGTTATTACAGCAGCTAGGATAAAGACACCGACGTAAACGTGCTTTCTTTTTTCCTTCAAGGTTTGAATTGACACAATACCGTTTATCGCTAGCCAGGAGACGAGGAGGGGGAGTTCGAAGACCACACTGAAGATTATCGTGGTGATAAAGGCGAAGAGGACGAACTGGTTTATCGAGAAGAAAGCGCTCACCCCTGCTTCAATTGCGAGGGACGTGAGGACTTTTATTGCCAGTGGCAGTAGGATCATGTAGGTGAAGACGAAGCCCACGGCCAAAAGCGTTATTCCGGCAAGGAGCCATATCAGGAGAGTCAATTTCCGCTTTATCCTAAACCTAAACCTCCTGAAGAGCATAGCTGCGAAGAAGGGCAGGGTAGTGAGGACACCCATAATGAGGGATATCTGGATCTTGACCATTACGTATTCCATGGGGCTGGTAACTATCAGAGATGCTTCCTGGGGCAGGAGATCAGCCTTTATTCTTGCGACAATGTAATCGCTGAGGAACCAGAAAACCCCAAAGCCGATGCCGACGAAGATGGCGAGACGGGTTACCCTGCGCCGCCCCTCATGCAGTACCCCTACCCAGTTTACCTCTTCTAGCATCTCACACCATTTTTTATTTTCCATGTTAAAAGCCCTTTGGGTCATATCTCACCCCCATTAGTCCCGCGACAATTAGGAAATCAACAGCATTCTCGTAGAAATACCTCATAATAAATTTATTAACTTGGGCGTCCTTACATTTAAGGTATGGAAGGGCCGAGGAAACAGCTTTGGTTCTATGAGAAGCTCTACGGGAGGGTGCCGTTTCTCTCGACAGCTGAGCCGACAGAGGCCACGATTCTGATACTTCTATTATTCGAAGTTATAGCTCTGGTGGCTGTTATTCTCATGGAGGTTCCACTATTCTCAATTTTAATCGGCACCCTAATGATCTTCATGCTCGCCTTATGGACAGAGGTTGCCAGCTACATCGCACCCAATATTCGTGCAGTAAGCCTTCCTAAAAACGAGCCCGAGGGGAGGGTGATGAAGCGCTACAAGGAGCTGCTCTTCAGTGAACAAAACGTGGAGCTCGTAATGGCATTTCTAATCTTTGGAGCACTGTTAATCTACTATATATCCACTGACTGGAGATATTTCCTTTATTGGGTCGGGAAATCTTCTTGGGTTACGCTTTTATTCGGGCTCTTCATCACCTGGGAGGTCTCCTACAGGGTTGCTCTGAGCTTCTGGACCGCAGTGTTAGCTGCCTTCAGGAGCCTCTCCCTATTCAAGATTTCTAGGAGCTCTAAGATACCCTCCTCCAGGTACTTCCCATATAAAGATATTCAGAGGTTGGAGCGCTTAGACAGGCTTAACCTTTCATTCGCCCTTATAGCCATGCCCCTCTACTTGGTCAGCCTCTTTGACCCCTTTCTCAACACCATCGTAATCCTCTACATCGCATCCCTCTTTTTACTCTACGCCGTTTCGGCTGCGAGTTTCAAATTTATCAAAGC
>CAZDSM010000235.1:0-4893 GCA_964508205.1 Candidatus Hydrothermarchaeota archaeon
CGTAAAAGCTGCTCAGGAGGTCATTGACGGTAAGTTAAACGATCATTTTGTCATTGATGTTTACCAGATGGGTGCGGGCACATCGCAGAACATGAATGTCAACGAGGTCATCGCGAACCGCGCCATTGAGATCTTAGGAGGGTATAAGGGCAATTATTCCCTGGTGCACCCCAACGACCACGTCAACATGGCCCAGTCCACCAACGACACTATCCATGTAACCATGAACATCGCTGCCCTCATGGGCGTTGTCGAAGACCTCCTCCCTGCGCTAGAGGGGTTGCAAACAGCCCTCGGAAAGAAGGCGTCCGAATTTAAGGGAGTTGTAAAAATAGGTAGGACCCACCTCCAAGATGCTGTGCCGATTACCCTCGGCCAGGAGTTCGGCGCCTACGATGCAGCGGTGGAAAAGGCTATAAACAGAGTTAGAAATGCTGCCGACGCATTGAAGGAACTTAACATTGGGGGAACTGCCGTCGGCTCTGGGCTGAATGCTCATAAGGAGTTCCCTCTCCTGGCAATTAAGGAGATAAACTCCCTCACCGGTCAGATATTCAAACGGGCTGAGAACTACTATGAGATGGGCCAGAATACCCTCGCAGCCCTCGAGTTGAGCAGCGCCCTGCGCTATCTTGCCGTGGTTCTGGGGAAAATCGCCAATGACTTAAGATTTCTGAGCTCAGGACCGAGGGCAGGCATAGGAGAGATAACCCTGCCCCCGGTTCAGCCTGGATCCTCCATAATGCCGGGTAAAATCAACCCCTCCATGGCCGAGATGCTGAACATGGTCTGCCACCAGGTGATAGGAAACGACGCCTCAGTAGCGAGCGCCTGCCAGGGGGCCCAACTTGAGCTGAACGTGAACATGCCTGTAATCGCCTACAACCTCTTGAATTCCATTGAAATCCTTGCCAACGGGATTACGGCTTTTACCGAGAAATGTGTCAAGGGCATAAAAGCCAACGAGGAGCGCTGCAAGGAGCTCGCAGAGATGAGCACTGCCCTGGTAACTGCTCTGAGCCCGCGAATTGGCTATGATGAGGCTGCGAAGCTCGCGAGGGAAGCCTTTGTCATGGAAAAAAAGGTCATGGATTTAGTCGTTGAGAAGGGCATATTGTCCAAGGAAGAGGCCAAAGAACTTCTGAACCCTCTAAAACTTGTCCGATGAGTTTCAAAGCTCCAACTTGGCGATCAGCTTCTTTGATTCATCTGCCGAGGCACTGAGCATTCGCCGTTCATTACCGTTGAGCTCCAGCTCCACTATCTCCTCTATTCCCCCTGAACCCAGCTTAACTGGGACGCCCATGAAGCATCCTTGTACGCCGTATTCCCCCTCCAAGTGAGCCGAGCACGATAGCACGGCCTTCTCGTCCGTCAAGATCGCTTTTACCATCCTGGTCACGGAGACGGCAGGAGCGTAGTAAGCGCTCCCAGTCTCAAGGAGGTTAACTATCTCAGCTCCGCCTTTCCTTGTTCGCTCGACGAGGGCGTCTATTTTATCTTCTGAAAGAAAAGTGGTAATCGGTTTTCCATCGACAGTTGTATGCCTGATAAGGGGAACCATGGAGTCACCGTGACTCCCCAATACGAGAGAGGCCACTTTTCTGGGCATTACACCCAGCTCTTGCGCCACAAAAAAACCGAGACGCGTGGAATCCAGCACGCCGGCCATCCCCATGACCCTGCTCCGCGGAAACCCCGAGGCCCTCAGGGCGGCATATGCCATGGCATCCAGAGGATTGGTGACGACGATTATTACCGCCTTGGGTGAGCGTTTAACGAACTCCTCAGTCACCGACCTCACCACAGAGACATTGATCCGTAAGAGGTCGTCCCTACTCATACCGGGTTTCCTGGCCGACCCAGCAGTTATCACCCCTATATCAGAGCCGGCAGTCTCCTCATAATCGCTGCCCCCAGTTATATTGCAGCCAAAGCTCTCGATGGGCGATGCCTCGGCTATGTCCAAAGCTTTACCCCTGGCTATGCCCCCTGCTATGTCCACCATCACCACGTCCGCGAGCCCCTTGGCCATGATGAGCTGAGCCGTCGTTGAACCCACGTTTCCGGCGCCGATGATGGTAACCTTCTTCCTGCTCATATGATCCCCTGCCAAGTTATTACATTACCCTATATCTATCTGTGCCCCATAGTCAAATATCTTAGCCTCTAGTCCACTGAAACCTGGTTGGGCAGTAGATGTAGTGCCGTGCCTCTCGAATACCTCCCGCCTCCAGGCGACCCCCCTTATGCACTTCGGTGCATGGGATACACCCTTGCGCTCAGCGCTGGAACCGGATTCATCGGGCACACCAAACAAAACAAATCTAGCCTCTTCAAGCTCATCGACATTAGCCCATGGGAATTTCATAGCAGACTCTTAGAAAGAGCATGATTTATAGTTTCCTTTTGGTTGTGAACATTTGTATTTATGGCAATGAGCGCTGGTGTTAAGTCTGAGGAAGAGCTCGAAGAAATCGCGAGGAGGGACATCACCCTATTTGAGAAGTTCCTTCAGGACCCCGATTCCGAGCTGAAAAAGCGCGCGATATACGTTCTGAGCCGGTTGGGAGAGGAGGACCCCTTGGCAGTGGAAAAAGTTGTTAAGCCCCTCGTATCATGTTTAGAGGATGATGATGAAGCGGTGAGAGCAAGTTCAATCGCAGCCCTTGCCACCCTTGGGGACAGCATGCCAGATGCCATTAAACCAGGGGTTGAGATGTTCCTCAAGCTCCTGGACGATGAACACTTGAACGCCCGGAGGAATGCTGCTTACGCCCTGGCTTTGATAGGGGAAGATCACCCAGAGCTCGTGAAAGAAGCCGTGCCCAAGCTCATCTCCTATGCTAAATCTGGCAGCGATATCATCAGGGCAAACGCTACCTGTTCCCTTGCTTTGTTTGCCAGGGGCAACCCGGCCCTGGTGAAGCCCTATGCAAAGGAGTTCATTGCCGCCCTCGACGACGAAAACGAGGTGATAAAGACCAATGCCACCTACATCCTCGGCCACATAGGCCAGGACAATGCTGAGTTGGTAAAGGAAATAATCCCCCGCCTAGTAGAGTCCTTGAAAAACGACCCCATACTGAAAGAAAACGCGGCATACGCCCTGGCTTTGATAGGTATTAATAATCCCGACTTAATTAAAGACGCCATTCCCCCCCTCCTGGCACTGCTGAAGGATTCCAGAGAAGAAGTTAGGGCAACCTCTGCCTGCGCCCTGGGCGCGACCTGCAACCCAGTGGCGCTGAAGTCCCTGAGGGACCTCATCGACGACGGTTCCCTTGTCAATGTTTACCACCCCGAAGGCCGGGTCTTTGTAGCTACCACGGTCTCGGAGATGGCGAGGCATGCAGCGAAAAAAGGAATGAAGCGGAAGTAGTTAATGGTGCCCCCCCATTACGTGCCATCCCGCGAGGAAGTGGTGGCAGGTTTTTGAGCCCTCGTTTTCCAGGTAATATAGGCCATCACTTTTTAGATACAGGGCATGCCCCTCCTTCAGCTTGAAGCTCCGCCCCCCCCCGTGACCCCCGTTATCTCACCATTTATCGCGCACAGTATCTACTCATGACCCCCCTCGGGATGGGCCTTTCTATCCTTTTCCCCGGGTCTGAGTAGTCCATATATGGCGTAGACCGCATGGGTCCCTAGACCTCTCAATCCCAGGACGTATTCTCCTTCTTCTGCATCCTCTGCAAGCCTTCGCATGTCAAATTTCACACCTTTATTTCCATCCACTTCTTGGACTTAAACCTGTATACCAGGGCAAGACTCCTAACGAAGATATCGATTATCATCGCAATCCAGGCGCCGAGAACGCCGTAGCCCATGGTTATCCCCAGAAAATATGCGAGGGGCAACCGGAAGAACCACAATCCAAATATCGTGATATACATCACCCGGCGCGTGTCGCCAGCGCCGTCCAAGGCCCCAGTTAAGACGAAGGTTAAGGCCAGGAATGGCTGGGAAATTGCGACGAGGCGCAGGTAGAGAATGCCCAGCTCTATTACACTCTCGTCCCGGGTGAAGAAGAGTATGAATTCGCGGGGGAAAATAAATAAGATAACACCGACCAAGGTCATAAATCCCACACAGAGTTTCGAGGTCTCCCAGCCCATGGCATAGGCCTTCTTCCGCTCCTTTGCCCCAAGATTTTGACCTACAAGGGCAGTGGCAGCAACAGCAAAGCCTATGCCGGGCATGAAGGACAGGGCTTCTATCCTGAGACCTATCTGATGAGCTGCTAAGGGTATCGTGCCAAAGCCGACGATTATACTTGCGTAGACTGCTATGGAACCACTCATGATAAGCTTCTCTATGCTGGAGGGCACGCCTATACGCAGTATCCTGCGCATCATTCCAAAGTCGATGGATAGATCGCTAAATCTGAATGAAAGAACATATCTGTTGCTCAAGAGCACCCCAAAATAAAGTACAGCACCCATGGTGAAGGCGGATGCCGAGGCTATTCCCGCGCCGAGAACGCCCAGTTTTGGAAATCCGAAATTCCCGTAAATCAGGAGATAGTCCAAGCCTAAATTTACGCCATTAATGATGAGGTCTATCTTCAGGGGCGTCTTAGTATCGCCGGCACCGCGAAGGGCGCCTTCCGCTACCAAGGTTAGGAAGATGAAGACCGTGGCGATAAAAACAGTCCTCAGGTAAACTCCGCCCAGCTCGGCTACAGCTCTTTCAGTGCCGATGAAAGCGAGGATTTTCTCGGAATACATCAGGGCTGCTACTGTTATGAAAATTGAAAACCCTGCCACGAGGACAAATGATTGGGTGAGAACCTTCTCTGAATCCCTTTTTTCCCTGGCGCCTATAAACCTCGCCACAAGGGCGGTTGTACCGGTTGCCACCGAGGCCATGACGCCGTAGGAAATCCATATC
>CAZDSM010000236.1:0-3080 GCA_964508205.1 Candidatus Hydrothermarchaeota archaeon
TGTGCCGCTATAGTCGAGGAGTTAAAAGTAGCCCCAGAGGTTGTTCGTGCCCTTATTGGCTATGTCGATGCCTTAAAAAATGAACTGGAGACAGCTATACACAGGAGGCGGCGAGGGGTATGCGTCGGCCTTGAGGTGGAGGATCACCCAAAAGATATCGCGAAGAGAGCATACATAAGAGGTCTGAGAACGGACCAAGGATCTCCCCTGCTTACCCCGTGCCCGGAGTATAATCGGTTCCTTAAGCCGGGTTTAACTATCGAGCTTAAAAAACTGGATATCCTAAATATTAGGGAAGGGGATATAATTAAAATAGCTGAAGTTTTAAAGCAATTGGCAAAGGTATAAATAACCTCCTTTTTTTAATTAGCAGTGGTATAAATGGAAGTCTCTGAGGTGGTGGTGAAGTCTGCTGTTAAGCTTGCAAAGGGCATTAAAGCAAACGTTATTTTAGTGCTTACCGAAACAGGGAACAGCTTTGATCTATCCTTGAAGTATAACAAGACTAAAATTCCCATGATAGTTGCGACTCCCGAGGAGAGTACCTTCCAGAAACTCGTCAAGAAGACTATGATAGGCACTATCGACGTGGATTTCCTGGATGTTGATAGCAGAAAGCTGACGGAAAAAGTGAATCTCATCAAGCTCATGACCCGGGGCGTATCCAGTACTGCGCAGATCGAGGATGCTGTAGCGATGGGGGTCAGCAGGGGGCTCCTTAAAGAGGGCGACATCGCGGTTGTAATCACCTCTAGCTTTGAGCGGGAGGCTGATTCGGTAGTTATTTACGACGTCAGGACGGATATGCTGGACTACACCCTCTATGAGTTCCTGAGGAATATAAACGTGAGGCTTGATGTGTTCGATGCAGTCCTCAACATCGCTCTGGAGATAGGCCGCGAGGGCAGGGAGGGAAGACTCATAGGCACCGCCTTTCTTCTGGGGGACAGCAAGAAGATGATGGAGAACTCCAAGCAGCTCCTATTGAATCCATTCGAAGGGCAGTTGGTAGGGGAGCGGCTGATAACCAATAGGGACCTCCACGAGAGCATCAAGGAGCTCGCTCAGATCGACGGGGCCTTCATCGTCAATGGTGATGGAATAGTCGAAGCTGCGGGGCGCTATTTGACCGTCGACCCCAGCAGCGTAGGCATCCCTCGTGGTCTGGGTACGAGGCATGCGGCAGTGGCGGCGATGACAGCTGTGACGGACTCAGTGGGTATAACCGTATCCCAAAGCGGGGGCATAGTAAGGATTTTTAAGGAGGGCGAAGCAATCATGACTATTGAACCCCAGAAGCGAATCGTCTTCAGAACGGATATCAAATAGAGGTAGAGCAATGATTAAGCGCAACATAATAGTCGAGAGAGTTAAACGTACTCCGGTGGAGGCGCAGGAGATAGAGATAGTTGAGAGGAAGGGCATCGGGCACCCCGATTCCTTAGCCGACGGCATTGCAGATGCTATGAGCAGGGCATTGTGCAGGGCCTATAAGGAAGAATTCGGCGCAGTATTGCATCACAACACGGATCAGGTGGAGATAGTCGGCGGCAGAGCAACGCCGAGGTTGGGTGGAGGCCGGATTCTCAACCCCATCTACGTGCTGTTGTCTGGGAGAGCCACAACCATGGTTGGCGACGAGCTCGTTCCTGTGAACAAGATAGCGATTCACGCGGCAAAGGAACACCTACGCGGAAGCTTGCGTAACTTGGACGTAAATAATGACGTAATAATCGATTCTAGGATAGGTCAGGGATCAACGGATTTAATCGACGTGTTCAAGCGTAAAGAGGAGATACCCCTCGCCAACGACACCTCCTTTGGCGTTTCCTTCGCCCCTTTCTCGGAGACCGAGGAGATGGTCTACGAGACTGAGAAACTGATGAATTCTGATGAGTTCAAGAAGAAGTTCCCTGGGAGCGGTGAAGATATAAAGGTCATGGGGCTGAGGGAGAAAGACCTTATAACCCTTACCATCTCTGATGCTATGGTCTCGAAGTATATCCCGGACATAGACCACTATCGGAGTGTCAAGGATGATATGCAGGAGGAGATAAGTAGGCTTGCAGCGAAGATAACTGAGCGCGACGTATGCGTGATGATTAACACGGCTGACAACTACGACAGGGGCAGCCTCTTTCTAACTGTCACAGGTACCTCTGCTGAAATGGGTGATGACGGCTCTGTTGGGCGCGGTAATAGGGTAAACGGACTGATAACCATGAACAGGTACATGTCTATGGAAGCAGCTGCTGGTAAAAACCCAATCAACCACGTGGGCAAGATATACAATCTCCTCTCCCTGGAAATGGCTAGGAACATCGATAAGGGCATGGATGGGGTTAAAGAGGTTTACGTCAAAATCCTGAGCCAGATAGGCTCCCCCATCGATCAGCCCAAGACAGCGGATATACAGCTCCTCATGAACGACGCTAAAAAATTCTCGAATGTTAAGGGGAAGTGTGAGAGCATTGCCGACCAGCATTTGGCGGATATAACAAAGATCTCTGAGATGTTTATTGCTGGCGAGCTGACGACCTTCTGAACTTAGGAGCTTTACTGTAACTTCTGGAGGATGCTTGGGTCTTTTAGCAGCTCATCGACTGTCTTATTTAAGGCTGCCGTCCCTAGGAGTTGCTTTAGCTCCTGTATCTTGGTATCTGTGAGTTCGTTCCCTGTTTTTTCCTTTAACTTCTCTAGAAATGCTTCTGACACCAAGGCGTCGCCCATCTTTAAATTAGGGGTTTTCTTTAGAAGGCGCAATATCTCCATGGACTGAGATGCCTCGCCTCCAGCGAGAGCTATGAAGTCCAGGCCCCCTGGGACTGGTACACGGGGGATGGGTATCTTGACGTCGAAGGACAGGACCTTAAAGAGTAGGGTGCCGTCTATTGAGAGGCTCGTCTCCTCGCCGGCTATGGATGCGAGCTCTATTAAATCCTTATCAAGGTGTATCTTTGAAACTAGCCTGCTGGGGCCTACCTGTATCACTGTATTGGGCAAACTCCCGGTTCCCACGAGTTCGTCCTCCAGGTACAGATTCAGAGTAGCGCCAGGAAGTTTGAGGGGTTTATCGGGAT
>CAZDSM010000237.1:0-11801 GCA_964508205.1 Candidatus Hydrothermarchaeota archaeon
CCATAGTACATCTGCCCTGCCCCAGGGAGCTCGATGCTTAATATTGTAGCAATGACGGCATTCTTCTTCTTGCTTTCATAGTAAACTGTCTTGACTGATTTGTCCATATCTTTTGCGAGTTCTTTGACCTGCATCATTTCAATAGATATATCTAAACCTCTTGTCTTATCTACTACTTTCCTCAGTTTTTGCATTTTTTTATTATCTCCTTTGTTTTAATGAGCAGTATTCTAATAAGTCATGCTTATAACGGTTTCTTTTCCACCCTTTAATGAAACGAACTATAACTCTCTAGTTTTCCCAAAATCCTAATTTAGCTAGAGATAATCCCATTTACTTGTTGAAATTCGTATTTTTGGTAAAGGCCTAGTCCCTGAACTCCTGAACCGATAGACTTATTATTTATGAAGCCAATTTTTTAGCTTAACAAATGCGGAGGTTTAAATTTGGGCAGAGTACGGCAGAAGGACATAAAGAACACCGCCACTGAGCTCCTCGAGAAGTACGGTGACGAACTTGGCACGGACTTTAAGGAGAACCGGGACTTCATCAAAAAGGTTCTCAAAGTTCAGGGCAAGTTCCTGATGAACCGCATCAGTGGCTATGTTACCCATCTCGTCAAGATTAAAAAGGTGAAGAGATGAAGTTTGAAGGCTGTTTTACAGCTATTATCACCCCCTTCCATGGAACTGGCTTGAAGACCCCCGTTGACTGGGAAGCCTATGAGGAGATCTTGAGATTCCAGGATGAGAACGGCATCGCTGGAATCGTCGCATGCGGCACCACCGGCGAAAGCCCCACCCTATCCCACGTGGAGCACTGCCAGGTAATCGAAAAGACAGTGGATTGCTCAAAGGCATTGGTTATTGCAGGCACAGGCTCTAACGCCACCTGGGAGGCCGTGGAGATGACCAAGGATGCAGCGGAAGTAGGGGCCCATGCCAGCCTGCAGGTCTGTCCCTATTATAATAAGCCCAGCCAGGATGGGCTTTTCAAGCACTTCGGAGCCATAGCAGAGGCAGTGGACATCCCCCATATATTGTACAACATCCCTGGCAGGTCGTGTAGGGAAATAGCTCCGAGAACTATGGCTAGATTGATGGAGGAGTACTCCAACGTGATAGGGGTGAAGGAGGCGACAGGAAACCCTGAGGTCTGGAGGGCGATCAGGGAGAGCTGCGGAAAGGATTTCCTCATACTTTCTGGCAACGACAGCGACACCTATCAGTTAATGAAGGAATACGGTGCAAAGGGTGTTGTCTCTGTGGCCTCGAACTTCGCTCCTAGGGAACTGGTTGCTTTCACGAGACTCGGCCTCGAAGGCAGGTTCCAGAAGATGGAGGCTGAGAATAACAGGCTAAAGGAGCTCTTCGACGTCCTGTTCATAGACACCAACCCTATCCCCGTAAAGGAGGCCATGAACTACCTGGGCTTGAAGGCCGGCGGATACAGGCTCCCGATGTGTAAGATAAGTCCTGAGAACAGGAATAAGCTAATCGAGGTCCTGGGGAAATACGGCCTCAGTAAGGGGGGTTAAATGGAGAAGACGGGAGTTGGCGTAACCGGTGCCCTCGGTAGAATGGGGAGGGGCATAGTAAAAGAGGTTCATAAATCCAAAGATTTGGAGCTAGTTCTTGCCGTCGAGGCCCCAGGCAGCCCTAATAAGGGGCGGGACATCGGAGAATTAATCAGCCTTGGGAGGATAGGGGTTGATGTGGTAATAGCTGATGAGCTTGAAGAAGCCTTAATAAAATCTGAACCAGAGGTATTAATCGATTTCACGACCTCGGAGGCGGCGGTTGAAAACATCAAAACTGCAGCTAAGGTGGGGGTAAACCTCGTCGTGGGCACGACGGGTTTCTCGGAGGAGCAGCTCAGGGAAATCGAAACCACAGTAACTCATAGCAAGGCGGCGGCAGTGATATCGCCCAACATGGCCTCAGGAGTGAACGTATTTTTTAAGGCCGTCATGGAGGTCGCTGGGTATCTGAAGGAGTATGATGTTGAGATAATCGAGGCTCATCACAGGTTCAAGAAAGACGCTCCATCTGGAACCGCTCTAAGGGCGGGAGAGCTGATAGTTGCGGCCCTCGATAGGGATTTAGAGGACAATGCTGTCTACGGTCGGGGCAGGGGCATCGTAGGGGAACGCAAGGGCCGAGAAATAGGATTTCACTCGATAAGGGGGGGAGACATAGTTGGTGATCACACAGTCATATTTGCTGGCGAGGGAGAAAGGCTTGAGATAACCCACAGAGCGAGCAGTAGGGAGGCCTTCGTCAACGGCGCGCTCAAGGCGGTGAGGTTCCTGAAGGGGGTGGAGAGGGGTAGGATATACAACACATGGGATGTGCTAGGAATTAGGAAGTGAATTAATGGCGGGGATTGTGGTGGATGAATAAAAATGCACCGGATGTGAGGAATGCGTCGATGTGTGTCCTGCGGAAGTATATGTGATGAACGACGGCAAGGGTAAGCCGGTTAATGAGGATGAATGTAGCGAGTGCTGCTCCTGCATCGAGGTTTGCCCAGTGGACTGCATTGACCATGAGGCCTGCTGACTACCTACCCTTCTCGGCCTGCTCGTACAGCTCCCCTATCCCCTCTATTATCATCGCTCCTTCTAGGAAAAATTTTTTGTCTCCTGTATTCCGTTTCTCAAGGAACTCGGATATCACCCCCAGGTACCATTCCGAGTGCACTGAATCATGGCTCAGGTTGTACTCGAACTCGTAGACCTGGTCTCCGTAGGTTATCCGATTCTCCAGAAGCTCCACTCTCTTATTCATGGTCTTAACAACGTTCAGAATCTCACGCTTCCCGGCGCACCAGTCCAGGTTTATCACAGCCCTCCTACCTTTGGAGAAGGCGAGCTCAAAGCTGATGATCTTCTCGATATCGGAATCATCGAAATAGGCGATGCTCCTGAGCTTCGCACTTCTGAATTCCGCATCCATTAGGTACATGGCAAGGTATATGCTGTGATAGCCGTGGTCCATTAGAATGCCACCCCCAGATATCGTGCAGTCCACCCGCCAATCGGGGTTCCAATCATGGTTTCCCCTGCCGTAGCTGGTGCGGAGGGTGGTCATCTGAATATCACTGTCTCCATTGATGACCTCTTTTATTTTCCTATAATGAGGAGCATATTTCCAGTTGTGAACAGGAAAAAAGAATGAGCCTCCATTTCTGGCGATTTTTTTAACCTCCATGATATCGCTCATGTGGGCAATGGGCTTTTCGCACATAACGTCTAGGCCGTGCTCAAGGGCGATCTTGAAGGCATTGATGCGGTAGTTCGGGGGAGTGCATAAATCGATGAAATCTACTTCCTCCTTCTCTACCAACGAGTTCATGTCTGAATAGCTCCGCAATCCATACTCCTTGGCGAGCCGTCTCCTGCTGGGGCAAAGGTCGGCAACTGCAACTATATCAACACCTAATTTCCTGTACGCTGGCAGATGTCCCTGCTCAGCTATGTTGCCGAAGCCTACGATAGCACCCCTCATCACAGCATCCCCCTCAGATAATTCATGGCTTTCGCCGCGGCCAGTTTTGGCTCGGTGGTATGCTGGTTGAGCTCGACAGAGAGCCAGCCCTCGTAAGCGATGTCATCGAGATAATCAAAGACTTTACCGTAATCCACGTCTCCATCACCAGGTATTAGATGCTTATGGGGATGCTGCCCGTATTTCGCATCATCCACATGGACGTGGCCAAGGTAATCATGCATTTCGCCTATAAACTCCTCGGGGGCCATATTTAAAGCTATGGCATGGCTCAGGTCGCAGACGATTTTGAAGACCGGTATCCCTACATGTTCTATAAATCTCACGGTTTGCCCAGGTCTTCGGAGAAACTTCTCGGGCTCTGGTTCAAGGGCGATGGTTATTTTTTTTTCCTCGGCATAATCTCCTAGGCGCCTCATGGCACCGAGGAAGCGCTCCTCCATGGTCTTTGATGGGGGTTGGCCGTGTAAATAACCCGAGGACGTAAGCACTATGCCAAGGCTGAACTTGGACGCGAGGTCGATGACGTGTTTGAATTTTTGGATGTTTTCCTCCCTTAGTTCCTTTGAGGTGATATAATCGAAATGGGCGCTCAGGGCTGAGATCTTCATTCCCCTGGATGAGACCAGATTTTTAACCAGGATTACTTGCTCTTCCCCGTCGTAGGGCGTGACGTGCTGCCCCTTACACCAGAGCTCCACAGCAGCGTAATTCAGGTCTTTCAGGCTGTCTAGGGCGTACTCCAAGGGGAAGTGCTTGAAGGCATTTGAAAAGAAGCTCAGCTCCCTCATTTCTTCCTCCCCCGTAGTGTAACTGAGGCCTTTAACAGAACCTCCTCCTGTATGTTTTTGAATCCGGCATCCTCCAACAGCTCCCTCCATTCGGATAGAGAGTGTATCCAGCACTTACCGAACTCGACTACGTGCTTAATGAAGAGCATATATCCCTTGAGGATAAGATTCTCCGGTTTATATATGTCGTATATTACTATATCACCGCCTTTTTTCAGTAGCTCGTGGGCTCCTTTAAGTATCGGCTTTATATTCCGAAACTCGTGAGATGCTAGGGTGAAGTAAACGGAGTCGAAGCTTTCCTTCTTGAAGGGCAGCGCATATACATCGCCAGTTATCAGCGTAATCCTCTCGTTGCCCTGATTTTTATCCCTGTTGACCCTGAGCATCCCTGGGGTTAAATCCAGACCAACGACGGCCTTCGACCTTATGTGCTTGGTAACGTAACCCGTGCCGCAGCAGAGGTCCAGAGCGTACTCTCCACGGCTGTTCTCGACTATCCTCCTCCTAACCCATCCATAGGTGCCCAGCATGAGGAGCTTTGTGAAGAAATCATAGTACTTGGCCAGGGATTCAAACCTGGTGCGTTTTACCATTCTAATACTCCTTGTATTTGCCGTGGCAGGCTTTCTTGAGTTTCCATAGTTTATCCACCACGTCCATTGCGGCTCTTGTATCCCCATCGGACAAGGCCTTCTCCAGATCAACGAGGAACTTGTTCTGGGTGTTAATATCCCTCTCCCACTCGCCAACTGCGAGATCGTTGAACCTCTTGTTTAACTTCTGAAGGCGCTTAAAAGAAGCTCTGGTTGCGGTTAATTTTTCAGCCTCTACGGCTTTTTCTACATCATAAAGAGCTGCTTTCATCTCCCTCTTAACAGCCTTTCTGAGTTCTATCTTATCACCCTTTGGCTCAGTCTTCCATTTTATCTCCACCTCGAACTTATTTCTGCCGCGTTTCTCCTTGTACTCCACCTCCACCTCGAGGGGCTCATTAACGTCCAAATCACGGTTATCACCGAAGGCCTCGGGATATCGTAGCTTTCCCCTTTTCAGCTCCTCTCCCAGACGAATCAACACCTCCCCAGCTTTCTTCTTCGCCATCACCCGCTTTTCTTTTAGCTTCAATCTCGTTACCTCAATATTAAAAAGCCAATGGAAAATAAGAGCATGGTGGAGCTGTATAATTTGACCATCTCCCTATTCGCCAGAGCTACTTTACCTTTGTCCAGATAATACTTTCGTAGGTACCTCACGGCCTTTAGGGCAATGGGTAGGGAGAGCAGGGCGAGAAGAGCGTAGAAGGGGAACACGCCAAGGAAGACGAAGGAGACGATAAGGAGATAGATGGCTACCAGGGATAATGCAAAGGCGTCCCTGCCTTTTTCCCTGCCTAATCTGACGACCAAGTTCATCTTCTGCGCCCTCTTATCCTCTTCGTAATCTGGGATTTCGTTGACCACTATCATGGCCCACATGAATATTCCCGGCACCAAACCAGCGAGGAGGGCTTGTACTCCCAGGGCCTGGGTTTGAACGTAATATGCACCCATCGTGATTACCGGGCCGTAGCCTATCAGTATCGCAAACTCCCCTAAGCCTGTGTAGGCGAACCTTAAAGGCGGAGCTGAGTAGAAAATCGAGATGAAAAATCCGAGTAGGATTATGTACAGGAGGGTAAAGCCAATCGTATAGCTTAGATACAGTCCTATGCTCAGGGCGACGAGGTAGAAGATGGCGACAGCAGTCAGCATTTCCCTGGGTTTGATACTCCCGTCGACGAGGACCCCGCTCCCCCCGCTGAAGGGGTTCTTTACATTTGTGCTTGAAGTGTCGGTTCCATGGATGTAGTCCAGGGCATCGTTGAGCATGGTTAAAGCAGACTGGACTAGGGACATGCCGATAAAGGCGAGAATGAAATAATACGGGTTGAAGACCCCTAGAGAGTGCCATGCTACTGCGCTGCCCAAGAGCACTGGAAGCACTCCCTGGGGCAGGAATTTAAGCCTAACCGCAGCTATCCATGACCTAAGTTTCAACTTAGTTCAGCCTCCAGCTCCTTCATAACGTATTTTCCTACATCCCCCCTATCGACCTCTTCCCAAGCTCTAAGACATGCCCTGGCGATGAGCTTGTCCAGGGGTTTTGGATTATAGATAAGTTTTCTTATGCTACGGGGGTTCAGAGATAAAGGGTCATAATTCTTGGGAATAAGCCCCTGCTCTATGGCGTATTTTTCAAATCTGGTCTGGGGTTGGATGCCCAGGAAGAATATTATCGGTTTCACGTACTCTTCGCCAAAGATATCGCTGATCTTCGTATAGGTTGCGACGCTCTCGAGAATGGACTCCTTGGTTTCGGTTGGAGCGTTCAGGGAGAAGTTCAGGAGTATGCGCTGCTCCTCGTGGCCTGCTTTTTTTATTATCTCGCAGGCTTTAAACACATCCTCGAGCTTGAAGTCGAGGGTGAGGAAGTCTATCATGTGCTGAGAACCGCTGGCTATGCTTAATTCAAACTGCATTATCCCGCTCTCCAGCATCTTCTCCGCGAGGGCTTCGTTCATATTTTCAATCCTGATGTAGCCCCCCCATTCGATGTCTACCCTCTCTCTGATAACAGCGTCGAGGGTTTCTATGCACCCGGGAACGTGGGCTTTACTAGGTATAAATTGGGAATCGGTTATCCATATCTTGCGCACATCGAAGTTGTGGTAGAGCTGGGATATCTCGCTGGCTATTACTTCTGGTTCCCTACACCTAACGAGCTTCCCGTCTATGTAAGGGTAGAGGCAGTACATGCAGCGATGCCCGCAACCCCGTTTGGTCTGCACTCCAACGTACTCGTCCCTGTACTCATTGAACTGAGGGAATATCTCAAAGATGTACTCGTAATCAATGGCATCGTGCTTCTCAATCTCGACGAAGCGCTTTTTCTCCCCCCTGTGCACCTTACCATTCCTCCGAAATATCACTCTTTCATCCAGTAGCTTCGCGTTCCCATGGCCTTTAAGCACCCTCAGCAATACATCCTCACCCTCCCCTATTATGCCCAAGATGCCCTCCTTCAACCTGGTAATAACGTGCTTCGGGAAAACACTAACCGCCGGGCCCCCTAAAATAATCTTCCCCTCATACCAAGTTGTAATATCCTGGATGTAGCCCAGGTTCTCCCCTATCCTGAATCTGTAGTCTGAAATGGACCTTATCCCGGCTAAGGCCGCCTTCAATTTAACCAGGGGATTGAGGGAGTAGTAGAACTTGAAGGCGTTCTCAAGGGAAGCGTCGCCATGGTCAGGGGAGAATATCTGTATGTCGCGCCATGAGAAAGCGATTATCTCTGGATTGAATGCCTCAATCTCCCTTCGCAGAAAATCCCTCCTGTCTTTTTTCTCTATAACTGCAAGGTCGATTATATGCTGCTCAGCGTCTGTCGCCTTGCGCACATAATCAGCAAGGTAAACAGGCCCACCAGGATAGATTTTCCTGCAGGGAAGTCGGACGTAGAGGAGCCTCATGGTAGAACCTTCAGTGGTTTTGCTTTAACAGTAGTAAAACATGAACGAGTTAAAAAATAATTCGGCGGAAGGTTGCGGAAAATTACAGAACTGAGAATCCCCCATGTGTGGGCATAAAGCTCGAGAGAATAAGAGGCCCGGTAAAGGCGGACTTTTTAGAAATATAATGCGCGCATGTCAGAATCAAATCCAAAAATTTATAAACCCCCTTGCAAATCCTTATATTCGTTGGAGGTAAACAAGGGTGAATATTCGTGACGTTACTCTAGGCTTTGTAGGTGTGTTGCTGATTCTGATATCTATCTCATATTGAGTCGTCGTTACGTTTAAAAAGACCGGAGAGTACTTTAGAGCATGCTTCCAGAGGACTTTCTGGAGTACTCCCGAAGATTTGAATTTGGTTTTCTGGTTACCTTGAGGGAAGGGTTTCTGGTAATAGACTTCGTGGATTTTGAAATCAGTCGGGAGAGCATTGCAATAAAAAACGGAGGATTTAACGAAGGCAAAGCTTGCCTTGTATTCGCCAACGAGCGTTACTCAGAGAACTCCTTCATGGCCCAGGTAATCGGCGATCTCGTGAGAGACGAAGAGAATTACAAGCTAATTCCGTACAAAGTCTTCTGGACTTATCCTTTCAGCCTAGATTCTTATCCCACGGAGATAGTCAGGAGGTGGCGCAGGAAATGATTCCCAGGGAATTGGTGACGCTCTTCATGCAGATACGCACTCCTGTAATCTTCGCCTCCACTGGCGATGAGCCCCATGCAACGCCCATGAACTGGAACTACGACGGATACTTCTGGATTAGTGCTGCAGGAGGCTCGAAGAAGGTGCAGAACATGTGCAGGAACAAGGACGTGTGCATCGCATGTTTGGAGGGAATGAGGAAAGACGGTAAGGGATTCATTTTCTGGGGTGAAATAGTAAGCATGGAAACAGGATTCCTCGCCTTTTTAAAGCGCGCCTTTATCATGCGCAATATGTTGAGCAGGAAATCGAGGATAGGTGTTAGTTTGAAGTTGCTGAGATACGCCTATATCTACGCAAAACATCCCAGTGTGCACTACTCCGCTCTACCTTGGAAGCGCTACTTCGCCAAGATAAAGATTCAGAGGGGTAGCTACTGGCTTGAAGATGGGGTAAGGAGGGAGTTCATCGCCTAGCCTTACAGTAGTATGCGATGCCGCGCATATTCTGGAGCTTCTCAAGGTGCATATCAGCCTTGCGAAATATCTCCTGGAGATCCTTTTTTTTAAAAATATGCACGAAGACGCCAAGTATCCTCCAGTTTGGGGTTATGGTTAGAATCATCCCTCCCTTACGGAGAAGCCCTCTGAAGCCCTTAACAGCATCAATGGGGGAATTAAAATAATACAGGGACCCTGCGCAGATTACAGCATCGAAACTTTGGGGTTTAAAGGGTGCCTTTGATGCGTCGCCTAGTACCAAGGAACCCATGTACTCTGGTTTTGCACGGAGGAGCATCTCCTTGATCAGATCTATCCCAACCGCTTTGTCCAAATGCTTCGTAGTGTATCCTGTGCCCACACCCACATCGAGTACATGCTCCCCTTCAACGTCCTTCAAAAGAGTCTCCCGCATCTCCGCGGTGTAGATATAAGGGTTTATCCTGTCGTATATCCTGGAGAGACGTTTGAAAAAACGTTGCGCATTTTTTGAACCGATGAATATTCCCATTGTACCTGACTTTAAACCACCAAATTTAAGTTTTTTGTGGATAAAGTTTCATTATACGTGAGGAAAATGGATTTAGACCTATCCCCCCCTAGGTAATCTTGTAAATATATGAGAGGATTAATACTATAAATAAAAGACCAAAGGCGATTAATCCTGTGTACTACTGAGAGACGTGAACCCCTATCTTCTCCTTCTTCCATCCTTTGGTGAGGGTTACCAGGCTATTTATCTGTTCGTCAGTGAGAACGTCCTTCCAAGAGGGCATGTCTTTTTCCACTCTCCCGTTCTCTAGCAGCAATTCCAATATAAAGATTTTTCATAAATATAAATTGGTTTTATATAATCCTCTCAGGGTGGGTGTAGATGTTCATTCCCATCCCCCGGACGAAGCCTATGAGGGTGAGTTTTGTCTCCTGGGCGCACTCAATGCCTGAAGACAAAGGTGCTGTCCGCGAGGCGATTATAGGGATGTTGACCCTCGCAACTTTAATAACCATGTCCCCAGGTAATCTGCCGCTGGTCAGGATATAAGAATTCCCGAACTCAACTCCTCCTTTCACCCCGAGGCCAATGATTTTATCAATGGCAATGTGCCTGCTAATGTCCTCAACCATGTGGAAATTATTTTCGGTAACCAAGGCGACTGAGTGCACTCCCCCTGTCTTGCGCCATACCCGTGAGCGTTTACGAAGCTCCTCCATGTTCCCAAGGACTTTCTCGACTTTAACCTTAAAATCAGATGCCACTTTAACTCCTTCTGTTTCTATCTTCGCTCTCCAACCCGAGATGCAGTCGCTGAGAAGGTAGTTCTCGTAGGCGAGTTCGAAGCTGGTGTCGACCTCCACATAGGCAATGTTTTCCTCCACCGTCACCCTTGAAACTTGATCTATGCTTTCGATTAATCCTTCACTGAGACAAAAGCCCATGGCAAACTCCTCCTCATAGCCCGGGGAAAGCTTGACGCTGGCAACTAACTTATCGTTGACTATGAGACGAAGCTCCCGCTCCTCAGCTACGAGACCCTTAATCTTTTTGCCTCCCTTAATCGCCTCAACCTCGCGGAACATTGTCCATCATATTCTCCGCTGTAATAAAAAAGGTAACTACCGAAACCATTAAATCGATTGCATGTGCAAAAAAAAGCATGAAGCTTGGGGGGTTTTTCTGCACTTGTGCTAAAACCTCTAATATTAACTACAAAGAAGTTGGGAAAGCCTTTAAGGACAGTTTCAGAATCTATGTCATTCAGGACTTGCTGTGCACCGAAGACGGCCAGGCCCATATAGTGGATTACGCAAGAAGAGGATTAATTGACGCTGCTTTCATAGGGTGCACTGAAAAGATTAATGTTTTTGATAAACTCGGGAAAAAACTGGAGATTCCTTTTTACTATATGAACTTAAGGGAGCACTGCGGCTGGGTCCATGGAAAAAAAGAGGCTACAGAAAAGGGGAGGAGAATGATAACAGCAAAAATAATGGAGATCAAGACCCATGACGAAGTACTCCCGCGCACCTTGGATGTAGGCAACGAAGTCCTCTTTGTAGGGAATTCACCAGAGGTACTTAAAGCGGCTCATGCGGTGTCTAGTGTGGCTGATGTAAAAGTCCTGGCGGAGGACCTTACAAAGGCGAGCATCCATGGAAGCGATTTAGAAGTCACCCTGGGCATGGTTGGGGACGTTATTGGGGAGATAGGCAACTTCACCGTGCTCGTCGAATCTAATGTGATAAGCTTCGAGACGTGCATATCCTGTGGAAAGTGTTCGGATGTCTGTCCTAAGAAAGCCATATCCCACAGGCATTACTACATAAGCGAGGAATGCGATATGTGTGGCAGGTGCGTAAAGGCTTGCCCTGTGGGTGCCATATCCTTTGACCGAGGTACGGAGGAGATTCGCGTAGGACAGGTCATAGTCACTAACTCCGCGATGGAGGGTAAAACAGGGCTTTACCCTGTCTCAGATGATGCGGCTTCCTTGGAAGCGGTAGCCCTTAAAGCCGTGATTAACTTTGGACGGATAGTCAAGCCTATAGCGATAGAGGTTAACCTACGTAACTGCGCCGCAGGCAAGAGCCGGATTGTGGGTTGCCAGCTGTGTGAATCTGCCTGCACCCACGGCGCCATCATCAGAGAGGGGGATAAAATATCCTACAACCATGACTCCTGCGAGGGCTGTGGGGCCTGTGCGGCTGTATGCCCGGTGTCAATTCCACGGTTCAAATTAACGCTTAAGGAGGTCATTCATGGGCAGATGAATGCCCTCTTGGAGCGGGGCTTTAAGAAAAA
>CAZDSM010000238.1:0-1827 GCA_964508205.1 Candidatus Hydrothermarchaeota archaeon
ATATCCTATTCTGCTGGAAATAATTTTCTTAATAACCTCTGTGACGAGTCGGGACTCTTTTGAATAAGGACCGAATCCCAGGGCTGCCGCAGCAAGCAAAAGGTGGAAGGATAGGATATCTTCCCCATCATCTTGGTTCAGGAGGAACTTTCCCGGCTCTTCCGAGGATATCTTTCCCAAGGCTAAATCAAAAACTGACTTAGGCAGTTCCCCCAGAGGAGGGGCCTCCTTTACAGTCTTAAGGGCTTCTTCGGAAAAAGGGTTCAGCACTTCCTTGAGCATCTCTTCCTAATCGCTCTCAATCCGCGGGGCCAATAGGAAGCTCAGCCTCGCACTGGGGGCGAGGAATTCCATCTTCACGGGTAGGTTATCCCCAATCAATATTCTCACGGAGTTCGCAACATCGCTGGCCTTGACCATGTCCTTGAGGTACTCTATCGAGAACATGCTCTGGGCCTCCTTCTCAGCCTCGAACTGCACAGCTTCATCCTTCGCCACCTTAACCTCCACGTTGCCCAGGTCACCCTTAGCGAGGACATAGAGGAACCCTGAGTCCACCTTCAATGTAACGTGGTCACTGATTATATCTGCATCCTTGATGGCCTCGCTTATGATGCTCGGGCTTAGCTCCACGATGCTGGGAAAGTCCAAATTGGGCACTTTGAGCTCCTCCTCCGATACCCCGATTAAGGGCTGATTAAAGGTCCGCGTGGAGGTGTTTTCGAATTTTATGCGAAGGGAATTCGTCTCCTCATCGAGGGCCAGGCTTATCTTATCGCTCGTACCTGCGCGCTTCAAAATGGTGTTGAACCTGTCAAGGTCCAATCCAAGGACGATGGAGCCTTTGACCTCGTTTACTTTATCCACATCGGAGAGGGTTTCCAGATATCTTTTAATCAATTCATCCTTCGTGCCGTCTAGTTTGAGGCCTTTTTCTTTGAGGAGGTCCTTTATCTCCTGCGCCTTCTTTTTTCGAAGCTCGACTTCCTTGCCGTGGAGGATTTCCTGGAGCTCAGCGATGCTTTCCCCGAACTCGAATTCATCGAATGCCTCTTTTTTCAGCTCAAAATCCACGAGGGCTACATGAGCGGGGTCCATGGCGCGAAGCCTTATGCCCTTTTCATCAACGCTCACCCCTGCCTCGTCTATCATGTTGGAAATAGCGTCTATACTCGATTTCAGCAACTTAGGGTCCGCCAATACTGCCTTAAACATTTTCACACCTCTTTCGATAATTTTTCCTCTATGTACCTAACCTGTTCGTAGAGCCCGAGGTTCAGCTTGCTCATGTCCTGGATAATCTCGACCTCAATCTCAATCTCGCCCTCCATCCTCACCTTGCCTATAACCCTCACCAGCTTCCCCTCCTTTACAGCCTCGAACTGATCAGGATCTGCAAATAGGATCGTCGCCCTCCCGGTGCCGTCATCTAACAGCGCCAAGCTGTTCGCCTCGTCTATGTCGATGATGGTTCCCAATACCCTTACCCTGTAGTCCTCCCTGATTATCTCAGCGATTTGCCTTTCCTTTCCCGGAAGTCTCTTCTTCCTTTCCATGTTATCCTCTCAGCTGTACTCCCTCCAGGTAAACTTGCACTTCGTACACCTGTAGAACCTCGTCTCACTCTCGTCGGCCTTCCTCGTCTGGAGCAACCACCACTCCGCGAGGTTATTCTTGCATTTGAGGCACTGCGCCCTAGTGGTGGGTAGCGTTTGTATTTCCTCGTCCACTATCAGGAGCTTCTGCTGTTTCTTGTTTACCTGAATAAGTTTGAAGTCATCCCTATTTAAAATTTCTTTTTTGGTTTTGCATCTGGTGCAGACGAGC
>CAZDSM010000239.1:0-3223 GCA_964508205.1 Candidatus Hydrothermarchaeota archaeon
GGAGGACGTGGGTAAAGCGGCCTTTGAGATAAAGTATGACGGCGCTAGGATTCAGATTCACAAGGAAGGTAAAAAAATAAGAATTTTCTCTCGCCGTCTCGAGGAGGTGACCCATGCACTACCGGACATCGTAGCGGATGCGAGGAAGGCGATAAGAGCGGGAAATGTGATAATAGAGGGCGAGGCAGTGGCTGTCGATCCTGAGACGCGCAGGCCCAAGGCCTTCCAGGACATTCTCCGGCGTTTCCGGCGGAAATACGGGGTGGAGAAAATGGCCCTGAAGATCCCCTTTGAGACCTATCTCTTTGATATACTCTACGTGGACGGTGCGACCATGATAGATGATTCCTTCAAGGAGCGGCGGAGAAAGCTGGGGGAGATAATAAAGCCTATAAGCAGAAAGTTCGAGCTCGCAAGACAGGTGACTACCGACGACCCTGTTGAGGCCGAGGCCTTCTATCAGGAAGCTCTGAATATGGGCCATGAAGGCATAATGATAAAAAACCCCGGAGCCCCTTACATCCCGGGAATGAGGGTGGGACATATGTACAAGATAAAGCCTGTTATGGAGACCCTTGACTTGGTCATCACCGGTGCTCTATGGGGAACCGGCAAACGCGCAGGTTGGCTTAGTTCCTTTGTCCTTTCCACATGGGATGGAGAGGCAGGGGAATTCCTATATATAGGCAGAGTAGGCACAGGTGTAACAGAGGAGCAACTTGAGGAGTTTACCCTGAAGTTGAAGCCATTAATTGAGATAGAAACTGGGATGATCGTCAAGCTTAAGCCCGAGTTGGTGGTGGAGGTGGCCTTTCAGGAGATACAGAAATCTCCTAAATACGACAGTGGCTATGCTCTCAGATTTCCTAGAATAGTTCGAGTACGGGAGGACAAGTCTCCCCTGGAGGCTGATGATATGGGGAGGGTGACTACGTTGTACGAGCTCCAGCAGAGTAGTCGATAGAATTTATACCCCGTTGAATTAATTTATTATATGGGGGGGGTAAGATGAGGCTCATCAGTAGGACCAAGGGCGGCAGGACTGTGAACAATGCCCTTGGTGATGTCTTAAAAGAACTTAACGATGAACTAAAAAGGGTGGATTGGTTAATTACCACGATAAACTGCGGCCTCCACACTGGACCAGCGGTGCTTCAGTATCTATTTCTCTAGTAATCAATGGAAATGATCCCCGGAGGAAGGTTGTGATAGGGGTAAATTAGAAGGGAATTAACAGGGGGGCATTCCATGAAAAAGGCAACTGATAAATTCAACGAAAGTATGAACTTAAATAATAGGGGAGCTGGTGAACGTCTATGTTAAAACCGTTGTAACCCCTCTGCCCAGCAGGGTTTATACCACGATGATAGGCGCTGTCAACGAAATTGCGCTCGAGGATGCTCAGGACACGATTATGCGGAGGCAGAGGATTGGGAAGGTATTGGAGTTGTTGAACAACAATCCCGCTGCCATTAACATTGCGAGCGTCGCCGAGGTGTTTGGGGTCTCCAGAACGATCATTTACAAGGACCTCGACACCATTGGTTTTAATAGGGCGGCCGCTAATGAATTAAAGGATGATTATCGCCTTAACAGGGACCCCGGGAACAGGTAAAACTACGATTTCAAAGAGCCTCTCCAGGAAATTAGATTTTCACTGCAGTCACCTCGCTGATTTTGTGACATCAGATATATGCGATGATTATGACGATGTTAGGGGGTGTGGGGAGGTGAACTTGGATAAGCTTAGGGAAGCGGTAAAACACAGGCTGAAGGACAACACGATCATAGAGGGGCATCTATCCCACCGCCTTGGCGTTAGTGACATAGTTATTGTTTTAAGGACTCGGCCATCTATTCTAAGGCACCGTCTGAAAAAAAGAATGTACGGTGAGGATAAGGTAAGGGAAAATATCGAGGTTGAAGCCCTGGATATCTGCCTCGTGGAGAGTGTGGATGAGGGAGCCGAGGTCTACGAAGTGGACACCTCAGTAAAATCCCCCCAGGAGGTAGAGGAGGATATTGTGAGGATACTGAAGGGCAAAGGAGATGAGTTTCGGCCGGGAAAAATCGACTGGAGCGAGAAATATTTTTAAAGTATATCATATAGGCGTCATTGAAAGAGATAAAAACAGGAGTTTTTTGGTTTTGAGGATTAATCCCCGATTTCGAAAAGCTCTCAAAGGTTTGGAGAAATTTAAAAAACTCTTGATGATTTACATTGACGGTGGGGAACTCGATGTGCATAAAGCAGTGCTCAGAAACCTTGAAAAGGACGAGCTTTATCTTGATTATTCGAGGGAAATCGAGGGCCTTGAAGTTATCTATATAAAACCCTACTTCAGGGAGCTAGACGAGTAGTTTATTTTTTCTTCTTGGGGGTAGCCTTTGGCTCCTCCCACTCCTCTATGAACTTTAGGAGAGGGTTATCCACTTCCTTAGGGGCGGCTTTCTCGGTTTTTGGAGCAGGTCTTACAGCCTTAGGGGCTTTTTTGGCAGGGGCCGTGGGCTCAGCTTTGGCTTTTAATTTTGACTCTCCCCAGTCATTGATGAAATCCAGTAGTGGATTTTTCTCAGTGACTGCAACATCTTCTTTAGCTTTTAATACCCGTGCTTTAGGCATGGGGGTTTCATATAGAGGCTCTGCGGCATGGGACTTAGCCCCGGAAGCCCCCTTAAACATAGACTTCATGACGAGTTTCCTGGTGGCGAAATATATCCCGATGGATAGTAGGATCAATCCAACCCCCACTATTTCGAGGCTTAAAAGGCTCATCTCTACTTATTTTCTAATACTTACCTAAAAATTTTTTCCGTCAAATTTATATGGGATTCCCATATATCTACTTTAGAAGGGAACTAGATGAAGGCACTTAAAGGCATAGGGATTTTCAACATTATCCTTGGAGTCATCGCTTTTATAGCTCCTTTGAAGTTCTACTCCATTGCTTCAAAGCTGTTCACTCCGGAGATCTCACCACCCTTCTCCATCGGCGCAGTGCAAACTACTACCTTCTTCCTGTTCATACCTGGGATTGTATTGATGGTGAATGGGTTTGCGTTAATAGCCCTCGGATACAAGCTCCAGCATGTGCCTGAGATAAAGGCCTTCACGGCTTCCGGGGATTATCTGGGGGATATAAAGGGCGTGGAGATGGAGAAGGGGGAGTTGGAGAGCGTTGAGGTATGGGGCGATGAGCCTGAGGTCTACCCCAAGGAACAG
>CAZDSM010000240.1:0-2471 GCA_964508205.1 Candidatus Hydrothermarchaeota archaeon
AATATTATTATAATAATATTATACTACACGGGCAGTGATACTAAAAATTAACGCAAGGATATTAAAACCTTTATCTTAGTAGCTTCTCTAGTTCCATTACCTCTTTGAAGGACTCCATGCTTGTCAGGTCAAGCTTCATGGGTGTAATTGAGACGCAGTTCTCAATTCTTACAGCGTGCACATCCGTGCCCTTCTTTGCCTCGTAAATCGCATCCCCGTCTATCCAGAAGTAGCTTCTCCCCCTGGGGTCGAGTCTCTCCTGAACCCTCGTGGTGTACATCCTTCGAGCCAGCCGCGTGATCCTAACCATCGGCTTGCGCATATCCTCGGGCACGTTCACGTTCAGCAGGTCAACACCCTTGGGCATTCCAACCTTAAGCACGTGATCCGCCAACTTCCTCGTAATGACCTTGCAGAGGGAGAAATCAAGCTTTTTCCCAGGTTCGTCGAACCTGAATTCCCTGCCTGTGTGCATGGAAACTGCGATAGACGGGGCTCCCTGACTGGCACCTTCTAGGGCAGCACCAACAGTACCTGAGGTGGTGGCTTCTGAGCTCATGTTCTCCCCAATATTTATACCAGAGATTAAGAGGTCAGGCGTCGCTTTGAGGATGCCGTAAATGCCTATTATTACGCCATCTGCCGGTGTTCCTGCAATGGCGTAGGCTTCGGTCGTGGCGTCGCTTTTGAAAATACTAACCGGGGAAAAGAGAGATATGCTCCTCCCCACCCCGCTCTGCTGCATCGCCGGTGCAACAACCACCACTCTTCCAATCCCCGTCATAGCTTCTGCCACTGCCCTTAAGCCAGGCGAAGCTATGCCGTCGTCGTTGACAATTAGGACGGTCTTCCCTATGTTAAGTCCCCCCTGTTAATGGCTCTAGTCCCGAGGTAGAAGAAAAGACCGAAGTATCCTATTAAAACCAAGGCCGAAGCCCATGAAACATCTAGGCCGAGCATCGTGGCCCTGAGGCTCGTGCTAGCATGGGTTAATGGGAGGATGTATATAAAGCTGGAAATAGCTGTAGGCAAGTTCTGGAAGGGGAAGAAAGTGCCGCCGAGGAAGGTCATGGGCAGGAGCACGACGGTGGTGAAATTTGTCATGTCCTCGTGGGACCACAGGGTTAGGCCGATATAAAGCCCGAGGGAGGCGAACAGAAAGCAGTTCAGGATTATAATTCCCAGGGCAATGGTACTGAAATAAAGTTGTGCACCGAAGATAAGGCCGAGAGCGGCGATTATGATAGAGGATATCAAACCCCTTATAACCCCCGCTGAAACTTTTCCAAGGGCAATGGAGGATGGGCTTATAGGCGATGTGAGGTAGACCTCCAAGGTCTTGGTGTACCTCCTGCTTATATTCAGGGGCACACCTACCGTGCTGAAGCTGGTGTTCATACCGCTCAAGGCGATTATCCCAGGAACTATGAACTGGAGGTAGTCCATACCCTCCACATATATCCCCCTCCCAAGCCCCCAGCCGAAGGCCACTAGGAGCAGCAGGGGGTTCACCATTCCAGATAGAACGTAGCGCAGAAACCTCCTCCGGAGGGTGAGCATCTCCCTTGAGAAGACGGTATAGAAGCCGTTCAATCCCTTATCCTCCTGCCCGTCAGCTCTATGAACACGTCCTCCAGGTTTGCCTCTCTCAGGAGAAAGTCGCATCTCTCCTTGCCGCAGTACTTACTCCCGAATTCAAAGGCCTTCGCCCTATCCGCGAAGAACTTCCTGTCAACGAGGGTCTCTGAGAATAACTCAACAGCTATGCGACCTACCTGCCTTTTCAGCTCATCCGGGGTGCCGAGGGCTATCAGTTTTCCCTTGTCTATCACTCCCACCCTATCGCAGAGCATCTCAGCCTCCTCGATGTAATGGGTGGTGAGCAGGACGGTTATACTATCTTTTTTCAGCGTTCTTATCGTGTCCCATATACGCCTGCGGGTCTGAGGATCAAGGCCTACCGTGGGTTCATCGAGGAAGAGTACCCTAGGGCGGTGCATCAATGCCCTGGCGATTAGGAGCCGCCTCTTCATACCCCCTGAGTAACCCTCCACCAAGTCATCTCCTCGCTCTTTAAGCCCCACGAATTTCAGGAGCTCTTTAATCCGCTTTTCCATATTACGTTGCATCATACCGTGTAACCTGCCGTAAAAGTCCAGATTCTCCCGTCCAGTGAGCTCAAGGTCAAGGTTTAGGTGCTGGGGGGCGACGCCTATCTCGCCCTTGATTTCTAGGGGATTTTCCATCACATCGTAGCCATTGATCGAGCATTTCCCTGAGGACGGCTTTGAGAGGGACGTCAGTATCCGGATGGTGGTGGTTTTGCCTGCACCGTTTGGACCGAGGAGGCCGAATATCTCCCCTTTTTCAATCTTGAGGGTGAGGCCGTCAAGGGCCTTTATTTCCCCATAGCGCTTCCTCAGGTCATCGATAACTATCATTGCCCTTTCCGATTACTATCTCCCTAACAG
>CAZDSM010000241.1:0-3048 GCA_964508205.1 Candidatus Hydrothermarchaeota archaeon
TATTCTTGCCTCCGATAACAGGACGTTATTGTATTCCGCATCGCATCCTAGACACGAGACATGCTCTCCTTCTTGATGAAGCCTTCCTCCACAGAGTACGCAGTACAAATCCATTTATTTCACCGATAAAATAAGGTGTGATATAAGTAGTAGATGTCCGTTTCCCGAGAGCACGGGAAAAGTAATCTCTTCTGCGGAAGGCTTATACTTAAAGCACACCTTTGGTGCTTGGGATTCCTTCTCCAACTATCCCGCACGCCTCCCTTAGGGACAAGCCCAGGGACTTGAAGAGGGCCTCGGCTTTGTGGTGCTCGTTCTTCCCCTCCAGAACCATGGCGTGGAGGTTTATCTTGAACTCCCCGGCGAAGGTTGTTAAAAAGTGAGCTACCATCTCCGAGCTAAGCCCCTCTATCTTCTTTCTTCTGAACTTCACGCCGTTCACGCAGTAGCCGCGGCCGCCGATATCTATCGCTGTGAGGATTAATATGTCGTCCATGGGGACTATCGCTGAGCCGAATCGCCTTATGCCGCGTTTGTCTCCAAGGGCCTCGCGGAAGGCCTCTCCCAGGGCTATGGCTACATCCTCGACTATGTGGTGTTCATTATCACCAGCGGTGTTGACTTCAAGGTCAAATCGGCCGTGTCTGGAGAAGCTACTCAGGAGATGGTCAAAGAATTTTGCCCCTGTATCTATCCTGTAGTCACCTTTTCCCTCTATGGTCAGGGAACCCATCACATCTGTTTCCTTGGTCTTCCGCCGGATTTTCGAAGTGCGCATTCCATCCCCCACTTAAACCAAGTAGTTATATAATGGTTACGTTCCACGTGCTACCTTAAGGGCTTCCTTGTAGTCTAGCTTGCCGGTGTAGAGGGCTGAGCCTATGACGACGCCCTTGGCTCCCAGGCTTCTAACCTTTTTAATGTCTTCTACGGAGCTGACACCCCCTGACACGATTACATCGAGGGAGCTTGCCTTAACCACTTCCTCAATGGCCACCTCGTTAACGCCCTTCATCAGTCCCTCCATATCCACATTCGTAAACAACACCTCGCGAGCATAGGACTCGAAGTTCCTTATGACTTCTTTGGCCACAATCCCCGTGCCGGCCTTCCAGCCTTTGACCACGACCTCCCCCCCTCTAGAGTCGAGGGCGACTATAACCCTGTCTTTGCCATATTTCTCCACTAGCCCCCCTAGGACCACGGGATTCTCAAGAGCCATGGTCCCCACGATTATTTTTTCCACTCCAAAATCCAGAAGCTTCCTCGCATCCTCAATCCTTCTCACGCCGCCACCGAATTGAACTGGAATTCTCACCTCATTAACTATGTCCATGAGAATGTCCTCATTCACCCTCATACCCTTAATTGCTCCATCCAAATCAACGACGTGCAACCTTGGCGCACCTACGCGCTCCCATCTCTTTGCGACCCCGAGGGGGTCCTTGAGCTCCAGTAATACCTCCGTCTCCAGCCCCTGCCTGAGCTGCACGCACTTCCCATCCTTAAGGTCCACCGCAGGTATCGTCAGAAACATGCTACCACAAATTATTTTAAAACAGGACCCATTTTTCTTGACATGGACATCCTTATCAAAAACGGCGTCCTGGTTACAATGGATAAGGATATGAGGGTGTTAAAAAATTTTTCCATTGGCATAGATGAGGGAAGGATAATCTACATAGCTGAAAATATTAAGGGCGAGGCGGACTTCGTTCTGGATGCGAGGAACAAGATAGTTATGCCTGGGCTGGTGAATGCCCACACCCATCTCGCCATGACCCTCTTCCGGGGCATTGCTGATGACCTGCCATTGATGAAGTGGCTTATGGATGTTATCTGGCCCATTGAGGACAAGCTCGAGGCCGAGCACGTGTACGCGGGCTCGCTGCTGGGTTGCCTAGAGATGATAACCACTGGCACGACCTGCTTCAATGACATGTACTTCCAAATGGACGAAGTAGCGAAGGCTGTTAACGAAGCGGGGATAAGGGCGGTGCTCAGCTATCCGATAATCAGCCTCGGAGATGATGGGGGGGAGGCGAAGAAGATGCTCAGAGAAGCTGATATAGGCGTTAGGAAATACCGCAAAAAGACAATGATAAAGGCCTTCTACGGACCCCACGCTCCGTACACCTGCCCTGAAGAGATTCTCAGGGAGGTTAAAAGCCTCGCGGATAGGCGTCGTACTGGACTGCACATCCATGTTTCCGAGACCCAAAGCGAGGTAAATGACTCACGAAAAGAAAAAGGTCTTCAGCCCTTCGAATACCTGGATTCCATCGGCTTCCTCGGTTCCAACGTGGTCGCAGCCCACGCGGTATGGGTCTCTAAAAAGGAGATTGACATACTTAAAAACAGAGTAGTGAAGGTCGCCCACAACCCAGTATGCAACATGAAGCTCGCCTCAGGTATAGCTCAGGTACCTGAGTTCACGAAGAGGGGGATAACCGTCGCCTTGGGCACTGATGGCGCAGCGAGCAACAACACCCTGGACATGTTCGAGAGCATGAAAGTCTGTGCTCTCCTTCACAAGATCGGTAGGATGGACCCCTCCATAACTCCTGCCTACGATGCCCTGAAGTACGCGACCATAAACGGCGCTAGAGCCCTGGGTCTTGAAGACGAACTTGGTTCCCTGGAAATCGGGAAAAAGGCGGATATTATAATGGTCGACCTCCAGAAGCCTAATCTCACCCCCCTGAGCAATCCTATCTCCCACCTGGTATACTCCGCTAGGAGCAATGACGTTGACACCGTCATCATCGATGGAAAAATAATAATGGAGAAAGGGGCCATAAAAACCATAGACAAAAAAAAAATCCTCAGTTATGCCCAGGAGCAGGCATTAGCCCTCCTCGACAAAGCCGATAAGAGGGATTTAATTTTCTAATTGCTCTTCAATGAAGCCCTTATCTCAGACGTCTCGAAGGTGTTCGGGTTCCTCCCGTTGTGGGCGCGCCTGAACTCGTTCAGGGCCTCGATCCACTTGACGTCTACGAATCCTCTCTCTGCCATGATATTCACCTCTCTAATTGCTTATTCCTT